>NZ_JAATOS010000002.1:0-81272 GCF_011806505.1 Salipiger sp. HF18
GCTCGAGTGGGATGCCCATCTGCGCTCCATCGACGGGCTGGGCCGCGACTACCGCGCTTGACACCTGCAAGGGTCGCTCCGGGATGGAAGCGCCGCGTCCCGGGGCTAGCTTAGCCCCAGCGCCCGCCCCGAGGCGGGCAGGCAAGGCACAAGACGAAAGGCATTCCCCATGAAACAGGTGGCGATCAAGGCCCCCGGCGGGCTCGACAACCTCGTGATGAGCGACATGAGCGAGCCGGCCGCCCCCGGTCCCGGCGAGATCACCGTTCGGATCCACGCCAGCTCGCTCAACTACCACGACTACCGCGTCTGCGCGGTCGAGGGCGCACTGCCCGACGGGCGCATCCCGATGGCCGACGGTGCCGGCGTGGTCGAGGCCGTGGGCGAGGGCGTCGACGGCCTTGCCGTGGGCGACAGCGTGGTGTCCTGCTTCTTCCCCGACTGGCAGACCGGCGACGACCGGCCCAGCGATTTCTCGACCACCCCCGGCGACGGCCGCGACGGTTACGCCCGCGAGCGCGTCACCCTGCCCGCCTCGTGGTTCACCCGCGCGCCGGAGGGCTGGACGCATGAAGAGGCCGCGACGATCACCACCGCGGGCCTCACCGCGTGGCGCGCGCTGGTGGTCGATGCCGGGATCAAGGCTGGCGACACGGTGGCCGTGCTGGGCACCGGCGGCGTGTCGATCTACGCGCTGCAACTGGCCAAGGCGATGGGGGCGACTGTGATCGCCACCTCGTCCTCGGATGCCAAGCTCGACCGTCTGCGCACGCACGGCGCCGATCACGTCATCAACTACCGCACCACGCCGGAATGGGGCGAGGAGATGCGCCGTCTCACCGGCGGGCGCGGCGTCGACATCGTGGTCGAGGTCGGCGGGCCGGCGACGCTGGCGCAGTCGATCGTCGCCGGCCGCCCGGGCGCCCATATTGCGCTGATCGGCGTGCTGACCGGCCGCTCGGGCGAGATCCCCACCGCGCTGCTGATGGCCCGGCAACAGCGCCTTCAGGGCCTGATCGTCGGCTCGCGGCAGCACCAGCTCGATTTTGTCAGGGGCCTCGAGGCGCTGGAACTCCGGCCCGTCATCGACCGCAGCTTCCCGCTCGCCGACCTGGCCGAGGCCTTCCGCCATCAGGAAAGCGGCACGCATTTCGGCAAGATCTGCGTGACGATGTAGGCGTCGGGTCCTGCGACGTCCTTGGGGTTGTCGGCGGCAGACAGCATCTTCACCGGGCCTGCCACCTCCGCCCGCTCTGGCGGGAGGTGGCAGGTGTGCGGATCGCCGTGGCTCCGCCCCCGAAGATGATGGCATCGAGCGCCCCGGACTCTCCGTCTGCACTGGCCGGGAGGTCGATGCAGGTCAGGTAGCGTGGGCTGGGGCCGCTCCGGCACATCCCACACGGCAGGTGGCGCCAGCGATCCGCGCATGTCCTCGCGCCCCGCCCGCCAGCAGTCACTGGGCGCGACCATTCGCGCCGGCACAGTCAGGCCGCTGACCGCCGCGCATGACAGACGCGCCGGATGCGCCGCCAGAGCGCGCACCTAAGATAGAGCGACCTTCGAGCACTCCAGGCCGACAGCACCGACACCTGCCCTCGTCACCCGACAAGCCCAACATGCGACAGGGCCCGGAGCCGCCCCCGATCGGCCCCGCGCCACACGGATCTGGCAAATAATACCCCGGCATGTCGATTGCACATCTCCGGCCTATGTCGGAGATAGCCGGCGAGATCGGAAGGAATGCGGCGGATGACGATAAGAGCGGGACAGAAATGGGGCGTCCTCGTTGCGCTGTCGCTCATCTTCGGCGTGGGAATGGAGTTGGTCGGGGTCCCGGCGGCGCTGCTTCTCGGGCCGATGATCGCGGGCGTCATCTGCGGCGCGCGGGGCTTCGGCCTGAGGGTTCCGGTGATCCCCTTCCAGCTGGCACAGGCGACCGTGGGCGTGCTGGTGGCTTCGTCGATCTCGATGGAGGTGCTCACCAACCTCGCGGAGGACTGGCCGATCTATCTGGGCGTGGTGATCCTGATCCTGATGGCCAGCGCCGCGCTCGGGCTGATGCTGAGCCACTGGAATGTGCTGCCCGGCACCACCGCGATCTGGGGCTCGTGGCCCGGGGCCGCGACGGCGATGACGCTGATGGCCGAGGCCTTCGGCGCCGACGTGCGGCTCGTGGCGTTCATGCAGTACCTGCGGGTGCTCTTCGTGGCGCTCGCGGCCTCGCTGCTGGCCGGGCTCTGGGGCGACGGCAGCGGCAGCGCCACGGGCGAGACGGTCTGGTTCCCCGCCCCCGACTGGTCGGCGCTGGCGGTGACCGCGGCGCTGATCGTGGGCGGAAGCTGGCTGGGGCGCCTGTCGCGCATCCCCGCGGGCCAGATGCTGGTGCCGATGCTGGTGGGCATCGTCCTCAACGTCAGCGGGCTCGGTCATTTCCAGCTTCCGGAATGGTTCCTCGCGCTGGCCTACGCGATGCTCGGCTGGCGCATCGGACTAGGCTTCAGCACCGCCGTTCTGGCCTATGCGTGGCGTGCGCTTCCGAAGATCATCGGCTCGATCCTCGCGCTGCTGGCCTTCAGCGGCTGCCTCGCGGCGATGCTGCATTTCTGGCTCGGCATCGACCCGGTGACCGCCTATCTCGCGACCAGCCCCGGAGGCATGGATTCCGTCGCCATCATCGCCGCCTCGACGCAGGTCGACCTGCCTTTCGTCATGGCACTGCAGACCATGCGCTTCCTGATCGTGCTGTTCTTCGGCCCGCCGCTGGCGCGCTTCGCCGCGCGACGCTCGGGCCGCCGGGACTGAACGCAGCGTCGGCCGCTGACGGCCGCACGGAGCCCGCTCAGGCCTCCTGCGCAATCCCGCCGAATTGCTGCTCGAAGAGCACCCGGAAGGGCCCGTCTGCCTGCAGCAGCTCGGAGGGGCTGCCCGACTGGATCACCTGCCCGTCCTCGATGAAGTGGATGCGATGGGCGTCCATCACCGTCGACAGGCGGTGGGCGATGACCACGGTCGTGGTCTCCCTGCTCACCCGCTGCATCGCCTCGCGGATCAGCCGCTCGGAATCCGCATCGAGCGCGCTGGTGGCCTCGTCGAGCAGCAGGATCCGGCCGCTGCGCAGGAAGGCGCGCGCAATCGCGAGGCGCTGGCGCTGGCCGCCGGACAGCAGCGCGCCGTTCTCTCCAACCTCGGTCTGATAGCCCTGCGGCAGCGCCGAGATGAAGTCATGCGCATTGGCGTTCCGCGCCGCGGCGATCACCTCCTCGTCGCTCGCATCGGGACGGGCGACCCGCAGGTTGTCCATCACCGTGGTCGAGAAGAGGAAGGTCTCCTGCCCGACGTAGGACAACGTGCGATGCAGCGATTTCGGCGCGATCCGGCGCAGGTCCTGCCCGTCGACCACCACCTCGCCCGAGGTCGGATCATAAAGCCGCATGAGCAGCTGCAGGATGGTGGACTTGCCGCTGCCCGACGGTCCGACGAGCGCCGTGGTCTTGCCCGCCTCGAAGCGCAGGTCAAGCGCGCGAAGCACGTCCTGCCCCTCGCGATAGCCGAACGACACCCCGCGCATCTTGATCTCGCCCGGCCCCGGGACGAGCTCGCGCGTCTCGTCCTCGGTCCCGATGGCGGGCGGCGTCTCGATCAGGTCGAACATCATGTGCACCGGCTTGATCAGCGCCTCGAGCCGCACGCGCAGCCGGGTCAGCCGCTTCGCCGGCTCGTAGGCCATGAGCAGCGCGGTGATGAAGGACATGAGCTGGCCCGGCGTGGTGGGCTGGCCGTCGAAGAGGTCGATGGCGCTGATCATCACCACCGCCGCGATGACGAGGCCCGAGAGCGTCTCGACCAGCGGCGAGGTGATGGCCTGCATCCGTGCGACGGCGTTGGAACGCTCCTCGACCTGTCGCACGGCGGTGTTCATGCGCGCGGCCATCCGGTCCTCGAGCCCGAAGAGCTTGATCACCGCAAAGCCCGCGGCGGTCTCCTGCGTGACCTTCAGGATCTCGGTAAGCGAGCTCGTCTCCTTTTCGACGATGGCGCGCACACGCTTGATGATCACCCGGACGACGACCATCAGGATCGGCCCGATCACCAGCGCCACGAGGGTCAGCACCGGCTGCTGCCAGAACATCACGAAGATCAGCCCGCAGAGCGTGAGGATGTCGCGAACGAAGGAGGTCACGACGAGGTCGATGATCTGCCGCGCCTTCTGGGCGCTGCGCGAGCTGTGCAGCAGGATGCTCGAGGATTCGTTGACGTTGAAGAAGGCGACGCCCTGCCGCAACAACTGCTCGTAGAACCGGATCTGCAGCATCGCCACGATGCGGTTTCCGGCCCGGGTCATGAACACCGCCTGCACGTAGCTCGCGAGGCCCTTGACCGTGAAGATCGCCGCCACCGTGACCGAGACCGAGAACACCCGCCGCATGTTGCCGCTGTCGTTCATCGCGTCGACGATGCCCTCCATCACCCACGCGGTCAGCGCAGCACCCGAGGCACCGACGACCATGGCGAGGATGGCGATGATGTAGGTCTTCGACTGCGACCGGAGGCTCGACAGGATGAGCGCCCGGATGCGCTGCCGGGACTTCTGCGACCTTCTCTTCTTCCGCGCCGCCTTGCTCTCGCTCTCGGACGCGGGCGCGGGCGCGGGCGCGGAGGCCGCATCTGGCGCGGCGTTGTCCTGCGCGTCCGGCGTTTCGATTTTCACGGTGCGGTCAAACATGGGGAACAGCGCTCCGGGCCCGTTGGCGGGTTTGGATCGAATGGGCAATGGGTAATTGATGGACACGACGAAGCTGGGCCGCGGAAGGGCGTGGCGCTGCGCATCGGTCCGTACGTCTCCCGAAAGCGGGTCGAGGGCCAATCACCTTCGGTTGATGAGAGGCATGCTGCCGTTGACTCGTGAATGACAGCGCTGCCCCCTCACACGCAAAAAAGGGGTGTCCTCACGGACACCCCTTTTCGTCAGATCCCCGGATCTCCTCGGTCATCGCGCGTGGCGAAACCGGGAAGTCCTTGATTACTGATAGGAGCGGATCATCGACTCGGCGCGGGCCTTCTGGTTGGCTGCGCCGGTTTCGTCCTGAACCACCTGGTACACGGCAACCGCCTGCGCATTGCTCAGAGCAGCCACGTCGGCGTCGGGTGCGATACGCTCCAGAGCTGAGCGGGCGAAGTCTCCGGTGTTGAAGGTCTGCGCCGATGCGACACCAGCAAAGGTGGTGGCGGCGGTCAGGGCGGCGGCGGCGATGAGTGCAACGTTTTTCATGATGCGTTCCTTTTCGATTTCGGTTTGCGGTGCGCCGAAGCGCGATCGTTTTTCGTGTTCGGCGTCTGTCGAATGAGGCTGATATCGTCCCCGCCGCCGCAGCTTTCAAATCACGCCGAACCTCACTGCCGCTCGCGAACTCGTGGCCTTGAAAGTGAGTCTTCGCGCACCGGAGCACGCCCCGGGCCAGGGAATGCTGGGAAGCGCTGGCGCCATGTGATCGCAAATCCGGTGAAAGGTCGTGAACAGATGACCTTTTACACGGCGGTTCGCATTCATTCATAAGTTCTGTGCGTATGCGCGCACCTCAGGGAGGCTGTACGAAAGCCGTTCGGCGCACTGCGACCGCACCGCCCCCGCATCAGACGCCTCGCCGCGGCAATGCGCTCTCGCCTTCGGCTGTTTTCATGATCCAGATCAAGGCGCCGCGCGCGCCGATGCACGAGACAGACCGCGCCCAGGTGAGGAACCGGGCCGGTGACAGGCTGCCGAGGGGGAGCGTGGGGAGCGCAGAGGCGGCCTTGTGAACCGGCCCGGGACATCCGGGCGATGCACCGGGCCGTCAGCCCCATGCAGCAAGGCCCCATGTCCGCGCCTTTTACACCGCCTCCCCCTGGCCGCCGGTCGGGCACGAGAGACCGGCTTTGGCGGACCGCTGAGAGACTTCCTGTGCAGCCCATCAGACGCGATGTTGCGGCCGATTTCGACTCCGCCGATCGAAGTCCCGAACGCCGCTCGTATCTGCGGGGCGGCAGCGTCGACGAAAACGATCAGTCTGAATCGTCCTCCTGCGACCTGTCAGCTGCGCTGAGGGCGCAGTTCCCGGAACAGATGCCGCCCGGCAGGGCTCGAGGCCTCTTGCCATGCGCTCACCGCAAATCAGGTCTGCGATCCTGACCATTGTTCTGCAATGCAGCATTGGCTAGTTTGATCTCAACGGCGCAGCGATGTGCCACAGAGTTTCCTGGGGTTCTCTCCTCCTCCCTGAACCCCGGAAATCAGCGGCGACCCTCTCTCCTCCTCCCTGAGGGTCGCCGCGCTCCTTCCCTCCTCTGATACGGCATCGACCTCTCCGCGACGTGCCGCGGCTGTTTGCTCGGGCCTTCGATCATGTCGGCTGAAGCACCTCTGGCCCCGCGCGAGCCTCCTCCGGCAACTGGCCGCCCGGCGCCGTCCATCAGACCATCACAGGCGGCTCCGTGCCCGAGGACCGCTGAGAACGACAGTCTCCGGGCAACGCGACCCTTACCTGTCCGGACCGAACCCTTGTCGCAGGCCGGGATATACCAACCAAGACGCGCCCCGCGCGGATCACGCCGAGAGCGCCTGAGCGCCGTCCATGGGGGCGCTCACGGAATCAGGCATGGCCCTGCGCGACCACGGTCTCGATGGCACGGCGCAGCCGTTCGGTGAAATCCAGCGTCACCGGGCGGCCCGCCACCAGCTCGCGGCAGAAGAGGCTCACCGGCATGTCCCAGAGCGGCTCCTGCAGCGGCAGGGTCACGAGGGTCTCGTCGCACATCGCCGAGGCCAGCGACGAGATCACCACCATGACCGCATCGGTGCCGCGCACGAAGGTGCCGAGGGCGGCGACCGAATTGGCCCGCATCGCCATCCGCGGCGGCGCCAGGCCATGGCGCGCGGTCAGCAGCGCCGAAAGATGCAGGAAGCTGTCGTCATCGGCGAAGCCGACCCAGTCGTAGCCCGCGATCTGCCGCACGCCGACCGGCCCCTGCCCGACCAGCGGGTGATCGCGCGCCACCACCAGTTCCATCGGCAGGGTCACCAGCTGCTCGCGCCGCGCATCCTCCAGCGGCTGCCCGGCCAACCCGCCCGCCACCAGCAAGAGGTCGATCCGACCCTCGGCGAATTGCATGGCCAGCTGGTCGCCGACCCCGGTCAGCAGGTCGATGGAGAGGCCCGGGTAGTCCCGCCGCATGTCGCGCAGCACCTCGGGCAGCACCGTCGCGGACCACGCCACCCCGGCGCCGATCCGCAGCGTGCCCGCCTCGCCGGTGCGCAGCGCCTTCAGCTCATCCTGCGCCTGCCGCGAGGCGGTGCGCAGGGCACCGGCGTGGCGGTAGAACAGCTCTCCCGCCGGGGTCAGCGTGACCCCCTTGACCGAGCGCTCGAAGAGCGTGGCGTCGATCTCCTGCTCGAGGTTGCGCAGGCTCACGGTCAGCGCCGGCTGCGACAGGCCCAGCGTCTCGGCGGCGCGGTGGAGGTTGCCGGCGTCGGCCGCGGCGAGAAAGTGCAGCAGCCGGCGGCTCAGAAAGGCATCGTAGGGCGACATGAGGGCCAGTTCGATAGATTAGATTTATTTTTGGCAGCGGTTTATCTATTTTACACTATCACCGTACTTCGTCCATGCTCTCCTGCGGACTGGAGGGGCAATGCGCACAGTTTTCGTACTTTTCGACAGCCTGAACCGGACGGCGCTCGGGGCCTATGGCGGCGACGCCATTGCCACGCCGAACTTCGACCGGCTTGCGGCACGGTCCGTGACCTTCGATCAACACTACGCCGGTTCGCTGCCCTGCATGCCCGCGCGGCGCGATTTGCACACCGGCCGGCTGAACTTCATGCACCGGTCATGGGGACCGCTCGAAGCCTTCGACAACTCCTTTGCCGACGTGCTGCGCGACAAGGGCGTCTACTCGCACCTCATCACAGACCACGTGCATTACTTCGAGGATGGCGGCGCCGGCTACCACACCCGCTTCGACAGCTGGGAATTCATCCGCGGGCAGGAATACGACCCCTGGGTGCCGATGGTCGCGCCGCCGCTCGACAGGTTCCGCGCGGAATTCTCGGACAAGCACTACCCGCTCGACCGCTCGAGCAAGCGCTTCCAGCACATGGTGAACCGCGAGGTGATGCAAGACGAGGCCGACTTCCCCGGTCCCAAGTGCTTTGCCGCGGGCTTCGACTTCCTCGAGCGCAACCGCGCGGCCGACGACTGGCTGCTGATGCTCGAATGCTTCGACCCGCACGAGCCGTTTCACGCGCCCGAACGCTTCCGCGACGCCTTCCCGACCGACTACGAGGGCGGCGCTCTGGACTGGCCCTACTACGCCCGCGCCACCGAGACTCCGACCGAACTCGACGAGATCCGCGCCAACTATGCCGCGCTCGTGGCGATGTGCGACGAGTATCTCGGCCGGCTGCTCGACTACTTCGATGCCCATGACATGTGGAAGGACACCGCGCTCGTGGTGTCGACCGATCACGGCTTCCTGCTGTCCGAGCACGGCTGGTGGGGCAAATGCCGGATGCCGTATTACGAGGAAGTCAGCCACATCCCGCTGATGATCCACGACCCGCGCAACCCGCAGGCGGCGGGCAGCCGTTGCGGCGCCGTCACCCAGACGCCGGACATCATGCCGACGCTGCTGGGGCTGCACGGCGCCGAGCTGCCGCCCGAGGTGCGCGCCCATGACCTGGCGCCGCTGCTGGCGGGCACGGCCGAGAAGGTGCGCGACAGTGCCATCTTCGGGATCTTCGGCGGGCCGGTGGGCATCGCCGACGGGCGGTATGCGCTCTACCATTACCCGGTGGACTGGCGCGCGCCGGGGCTCAGGGAATACACGCTCGCGCCGCAGCACATGACCGGGCCCTTCACCACCACCGAGCTGAAGACCGCCACCATGGTGCCGGGCTTCGACTTTACCAAGGGCGTGCCGCTGATGGCGATCGACGCCCTGCCCGATGCCAAGCGGGTGCCGATGAACGACGGTCTCGGGTTCGACGACGCCGAGACCCGGCTCTACGACCTCCGAACCGACCCGGCGCAGAAAGCGCCGGTCACCGATCCGGAGGTTCAGGCCCGGCTCGTGGCCGAGGCCGAAGCCGCATTCCGCGCGCATGACGCCCCCGAAGAGACCTATGGCTGGTACGGGATCGCACTGGAAGTAAACGCATGATTGGGAGGAACCTCATGACCCTGACATCTCGCTTCGTCGCGGCGGCCCTTGGGCTCGCCGTTCTGGCCGGTCCCGCGCTGGCCGAATTCCCCGAGCGCAACATCGAGAGCATCTACCCCTGGGCACCGGGGGCCACCATGGCCGCGAGCCAGGTGATCGCCGACGCCATGGGCGACGAGCTTGGCGTGAACATCTCGGTGGTCTCGACCCCCGGCGCCGGCGGCGTGAAGGCCTTCGAGACCGCCATGTCGCGCGACGCCGACGGCTACACCCTGTTCGACGGCTACGTGGCCCCGCTGGTGATCCAGCCGATGAAGGGCAACGCCGACTGGACCTACCAGGACTTCACCCCGCTGTGGTCCGCCACTTCGAACAGCTTCGCCATCGCCGTGCGCGCCGATGACGACCGGTTCAACGACCTCTCCGACCTGATCGCCTACATGAAGGAGAATCCGGGAGACCTGCGTTACTCCCCCGGCGTCGCCGGAGGCATCCCGCACATGGTCGGCGCCGCGACGCTGATGGCCACAGACACCATCGCCCAGCTCGTGCCCTACCCCGAGATCGACATCGCGGTGCGCGACATGCGCGGCGGCATCCTCGACTTCATGATCACCAACCCCGGCGTCTACAACGTCAACAAGGACGACATGAAAGTGCTTGCGGTGCTCTCGGATATGGAGGACGCCTCGGCCACCTACGGCGGCGCGCCGCTGGTCGGCTCGTTCGACATCGACATCGGCATGGCCAACCTCAGCCCCTCGGGCTGGAATTGGTGGCTTGTGCGCAAGGACACCCCCGAGGATGTCGTCACCAAGCTGCGCGATGCCATGGAAGCAGCCCTCAAGCGGGACGACGTGCGCCAGCGCCTGCTCGACATGGGCTACGTGCCCACCGGCTTCTCGCCTGACCAGTACGAAGAGATCGTCGGCGCCGTCGCGGGCGAACTCGAGCACGGCCAGGCCGCCATCGACTGGGAAACCGAGCGCCTGAACGGGCTCTGACCCGTCACCCGGCACGCGCATTCGGGCGGCACGCTGCGGCGGCCGCCCGTCCTGCCCTGGCCGCAACCGGAAGAGTGTCATGAAGCTGCGTGAACATGCCTATGACTGGCTTGCCTGGATCCTGATCGGCGCGGTGCCGCTGCTGATCTTCTGGCAGAATGCGACCTCGCTCAGCGACCAGGGCGTGGCCTCGGGCGGGCCGATGTCCAACGCCGCGGCCTATCCCTCGATCATCGCGTGGATCCTGCTGGCGCTGAGCCTGATCAATGCGTTGCGCATCGTCACGGGCCAGATCTCGCAACGCTCCCCGCTCGATCCCACCGCGACCACGCGGCTCGCGCTGATCGCGACGGGGCTCTTCGTGGTCTACCTGCTGTGCCTCGGCTGGCTCGGCTACTATCTCACGACACCGGTCCTGCTGGCGGTTCTCTTCGCGATGCTGGGGCTGAGTCCGCTTGCCGCCATCGCCGGTGCCATCGCCGCCACGCTGATCGTGGCGGCCGTATTCGAAGGGCTGCTGAACGTGGTCCTGCCGCTCGGCATCTTCAGCTTCACCCTCTTCGGATAGGCCTGCTTCCGTGTTCGACCTGCTGCTCGAGGGGGCACCCCTCTACTTTTCCGCCGCCTCGGTCCTGCTGACCGTGCTCGGCATCATCGGCGGCCTCGTCATCGGCGTGCTGCCCGGGCTGGGGCCGCTCATGGGCATCGTGCTGCTGCTGCCGGTGGCCTTCCACCTCGAGCCGATCCCCGCCATGGCCATGCTGATCGCCGTCTATGTCGGAGGCTCCGCCGGTGGCTCGATCTCGGCGATCCTGCTGCGCATCCCCGGCACGCCGCTGGCGGCGGCAACGCTCTTCGACGGCTACCCGCTGGCCCAGAAGGGCCGCAGCCAGGACGCCATCGGCCTCTCGATCACCGCCTCGTCTCTGGGCGGTCTGGTCGCGGGCATCGTGCTGATCTTCTTCTCGCCGGTGCTGGCCGATTTCGCGCTGAAATTCGCCCCGCCGGAATATGCCGCCATGGCGCTGCTCGGCCTGCTGACCATCGCCGTGGTCTCCGAGGGCTCGGCCATCAAGGGCATGCTCGCGGGCGGGCTCGGGCTGGCGGTGGCGACCGTCGGCACCGACGAGTTCACCCAGGCCTACCGCTACACCTTCGGCACCATCAACCTGACCTCGGGGCCCAACCTCGTCGCGGTGGTGGTGGGGCTCTTCGCCCTTTCCGAGCTTTTCGTGCAGGTCGAGGGCGGCAATTTCCGTGACCGGCCACAGATCCAGAAGCTGCGGATCTCGTTCCGCGCCCTACGCCTGATCGTGAACCACCGCTGGAACGTTGTGCGCTCGGCCCTTCTGGGCACCGGGCTCGGCGCCATTCCCGGTGCCGGCGGCGACGTCAGCGCCTTTGTCTCCTACGCGGTGGCCAAGCGCCTCGCTGCGGAAGAGGACGGCTATGGTGAGGGTGCCGAGGGCGGGGTCGTGGCCACCGAGGCCGCCAACAACGGCACCTGCGGCGGCGCGCTGATCCCGACGCTGTCGCTGGGCATCCCGGGCGACGCCTCGACCGCGGTGCTGCTGGGCGCGCTGTTCCTGCTGGGCTTCTTCCCCGGCCCCGAGCTCTTCCAGTACCACGCCGACGTGGCGGGCGGGATCTTCCTCGCCTACCTCGCCAGCAACGTGGTGCTGATCGTGCTGGGCATCCTGCTGGTGCCGTTCTTCGGCACCGTGCTCAAGGTGCCCAAGGCCTGGCTGCTGCCGCTGGTGCTGCTGCTCTCGACCATGGGCACCTACGCGCTGCAAAACTCGGTCTTCGACCTCTGGGTGATGCTGGCCTTCGGGTGCATCGGCTACGTGCTGCGCAAGGCCAGCTACCCGCTGGCTCCGATCATCATCGGCATGATCCTCGGGCCGGTGCTCGAGAACAACTTCCGCCGGGCGCTGCTGCTGTCGCGCGACGGGCCGATGATCTTCCTCGAGCGCCCGATCAGCGCGACGATCCTCGCCATCGCGGCGGTGATGCTGGTCTACGTGACCGTCACCACGCTGCGCCCGCGCAAGGCCCGCTGAGCCGGGCCCTATCCCTGGCCGCGCAGCTCAAGCGCGAAGGCGAAGAAAGCCTGCACCAGCGGGTTGGTGTCATGCTCGCGACTGCAGGCGTGCAGCACTGCCTCGGGCGCGTCCGCGTCGCGGATCGGACGGTAGCAGACGCCGGGGATCGACAGCCCGGTGGCCGAGCGCGGCAGGATGGTGAAGCCGCCCCCCGCCGCCACCAGCGCGATGATGGCCGGCAGCTGGTTGACCTCCTGCCCGATACCGAGCCGGAAGCCGTGGCGCTCGAACAGCGCTGCGAACTGGCCGCGCAGGTAGGACGACTTGCGCCCCGCCGCAGCGATGAAGGTCATCTCGCAGAGCGCCCGCACCGGCACCGTCTCCTGCCGTACCAGCGGGTCGCCGTCCGACAGCGCCACGTAGTACCGCTCGCGCATCACCTCGTGCGCGCGCAGTGTGTCGGTGGGCAAAGGCCGGGTCAGCGCCACGTCGATGTCGCCGCGTGCCAGCGCGTCGGGAATGTCGGGCGAGATCATCTCGACCAGATCGACCTGCGCATTGGGAAAGCGCCGCCTGAGCCGGGTGATGACATGGGGAACGAGGTGGAAGCTGGCATTCTCGATGAAGCCCACGCGCAGGAAGCCCTCGTCACCACGGGCGATGCGCCCGGCCCGTGCCAGCACCGTGTCGATACGGGTCAGAAGCTCGGGCAGGTCGGCCACCAGCGCCGTGCCCGCGGGGGTCAGCGACACGTGCCGCTGGCCCCGGTCGAACAGCGTCATGCCGATCTCGGTCTCGACGCGCTGGATCTTCTGCGACAGCGCCGGCTGGCTGATTCCGAGAATGCGCGCGGCGCGGGCGAAGTGCAGCTCTTCGGCCAGCACGACGATCGCCCGCATCTGTCCCGTGTCCATGGTGCCTCCGCCGAATGATAAGTACCGCTTATTTCCCAATTAGGTATCTCTGACAACACTTATCAGTTCCATCCAGACCCACACTCTGGACCGTCGACCGAAGGAGGAGGACCCCTTGACCCGAATGCTCACCATCACCCGTCGTGCCCTGATGCTGGCCGGAACCGCTGCGTTCGGCCTGTCCGCCGCGCCCGCCCTCGCGCAGGACGGCTGGCCGCAACAGCCCGTCAACATCATCGTGCCCTACCCGCCGGGCGGGAACACCGACCTGATCGCGCGCACCCTCGCAGAGCCGCTCTCCGAAGTGCTGGGCCAGCCCGTGGTGATCGAGAACCGCGGCGGCGCCGGCGGCACCGTCGGCGTGGGCGAAGCCTCGCGCGCCGCGCCCGACGGCTACACGCTCGTGGTCGGCGACATCGCCACCATGGGCATCAACCCGCACGTCTACGACAACCTGGTCTACGACCCGCTCGAGGATTTCGACCCGGTGATCCAGATCACCTCGATCCCGCTGGTGATGGCGGTCGGCCCCCGTCTGGAAGAGGTCGCGGACCTGCCCGACCTGATTGCCCGCGCCAAGGAGGACCCCGAGTATATCGACTACGCCTCCGCCGGTGTCGGTACCGCGCAGCACCTCGCCTTCGAGCTCTTCCGCTCGCTCGCGGGCATCGAGGCGCTGCACATTCCCTACCAGGGCTCGGCCCCCGCACGCACCGCGCTGATGAGCGGCGAGGTCGGCGTGATGATCGACGGCACGGTGGTGCCGATGATCAAGGACGGCACCCTGCGCGCGCTCGCGGTCACCTCGGAAGAGCGGGTCGCCGCCCTGCCCGACGTGCCCACGGTCAGGGAACAGGGCGTCGACATGGTCTACACGTCGTGGCACGGGATCATGGCGCCCAAGGGCACCGACCCCGAGATCATCGAGACGGTCAACGGCGCGCTGGACGAGATCCTCGGCCGCCCCGACATCCGGGAACGCTTCGGCGCGCTGAACATCGGCCTTGTCGGCGGCAGCCCCGAAGACTTCACCGCCTTCGTGACCGAGCAGGCCGGCACACTCGGCGAGCTGGTCGAGATGTCGGGCGCCAGCCGCAACTGAGCCCGCCCCGGGGGCGCCGGACGATCCGGCGCCCGCCTTCCAGGAACGTACCGATTACCCGAGGTGGATGATGTCCGATCAACCGCATGTCCTTTTCGTCACCGTGGACCAGTGGCCCGCACACCTGCTGGGCTGCATGGGCCATCCCGACATAGAGACCCCGACGCTCGACATGCTGGCGCGTTCCGGCACGCTCTACCGCAACTGCTATGCCGAAACGCCGATCTGCATCCCCTCGCGCCGCTCGATGATGACAGGCCTCACCGCGCGCGGCCACGGCGACCGCGATTTCCAGCCTGCGCTGCGCATGCCCGCCAAGGCCCGGACGCTGGCTGGGACCTTCTCTGCCGCGGGCTACCAGACCGGCGCCATCGGCAAGCTGCACGTCTACCCGCCCCGCGATCGCATCGGCTTTGACGACGCGCTGCTGGCCGAGGAAGGCCGCGGCCATCTCGGCGGGCCCGACGATTACGAGATGTCCCTCGCCGACGCCGGCCACCCGGGCGAGCAATTCGCCCACGGCATGAGCAACAACGAATACGGCTGGAACACCTGGCACCTTGCCGACGACCTGCACGTGACCAACTGGACCACGCGCACCGCCGCGCGGCAGATCCGGCGCCGCGACCCCACGCGGCCCGGCTTCTGGCACGTCTCCTACACCCACCCGCACCCGCCGCTGGTGCCGCTGCAGCGCTACTTCGAGCGCTACGCAAGGCGCAGCGTCGCCGCGCCGCTGGAAAGCGACTGGTCGGCCGACACCGCGGCGATGCCGGCGCTCCTGCGCTCGGTCCGGGGCTACTACGCGACGCTGCCGCCCGAGCAGCTCGCCGACACGCGTCGGGCGTTCTACGCGCTCTGCACCCACATCGACCACCAGATCCGGCTGCTGATCGGCACGCTGCGCGAGGAGGGCATCCTAGACAACACGATCATCGTCTTCTGCTCGGATCACGGCGACATGCTGGGAGACCACGGCATGTTCGGCAAGCGGCTGATGTACGACGCCTCGGCCAACGTGCCGCTTCTGGTCATCGACACCCGCACGCACGACCGCATCGGGCGCAATGCCACCAGCGACAGGCTCGTGGCGCTGCATGACCTCATGCCCACGATGCTCGATATGGCGGGGGTGGCCATCCCCGAGGGCGTCGAGGGCTGCTCGCTGCTGGCGCCCGACACCCGCGACCACCTCTACGGCGAGAGCCAGTCCGGCGCAAAGGCGACGCGGATGATCCGCGACCGCCAGCACAAGCTGATCTGGTACCCCGCCGGCAACCGCTTCCAGCTCTTCGACATGATGGAGGACCCGCGCGAAGGCCATGACCTTGCCGCCGACCCGGCGCAGGCCGCGACGCTGGACCGGCTCAAGGCGCTGCTGCGCGGCCATCTTTACGGCAGCGATCTCGAGATGGTGGACGGCGACCGCTTCGTGGGTCTGCCCGAACCCGCTGACACCACCCCCGACAATCGCGGGCTGTCCGGGCAGCGCGGCTTTCACTATCCGCAGGTTCCGGCCAGCGACCCGGCGGTCGCGGTGGGAGCGGCCTGAGCACGACCACGGGAGGAACGACATGACACGCAGGACCTTTGCCCCGGATCCGGGCGGGCTGATCTCCGGGGCCATCATGCTGGCCATCGGCATCGCCGTCACCGTGACCTCGCTCGGCTACGGCATCGGGTCGTTGCGCCGCATGGACGCGGGCTTCTTCCCGATGCTCCTCGGCGCCGGCGCGATCCTTCTGGGGCTGGCGATCACGCTGCTGCACGGGCTGTTCCCGACGCGCAGCGACGAGGCCGAGACGCCCGCGTCCGAGACCATCGACTGGGCCGAGCGCTGGCACCGGCTGCGGCCGATGCTGCTGGTGCCGCTCGGCATCGCGGCCTTCGCGGCGCTGCTCGAGACCGCCGGCCTTCTGATCGCGACCTTCGCGCTGGTGCTGATCTCGGGACTTGCCGCGGAAAAGCCCGACCTCAGGCGGCTTGTGGTGATCGCGCTGCTGGCGCCGGTCGGCGCCTGGGTGATCTTCGTCCTCGGCTTCGGCCTTCCCTTCAAGCTCTACTGAGACAGGACTGAGACAGGCGTCATGGAACTTCTCTCAAACCTCGCGGACGGCGCCAGCATCGCGCTGAGCTGGTCGGCCATCTTCTACTGCTTCATCGGCGTCAGCCTCGGCATGGTCGTGGGCGTGCTGCCCGGCATCGGACCGCTGCCCGCCATCGCCATGCTGCTGCCGCTGACCTTCTACATCGAGCCCTCCGAGGCGATCATCATGCTCGCGGGGATCTACTACGGCGGGCAATACGGCGGCTCGACCGCCTCGATCCTGCTGAACCTGCCGGGCACGCCCGCCGCCGCCGTCACCTGCCTCGAGGGCTACCCGATGGCCAGGAACGGCCGCGCCTCGGTGGCACTCTTCATGACCGCCATCGCCTCGCTGGTGGGCTCGATGGTGGGCATCGTGCTCGTCGCGGCCTTTGCGCCGGTGCTGGCCCGCTTCGCGCTCGAGTTCGGCGCAGCCGAGTATTTCTCGCTCATGGTCTTCGCGCTCTTTGCCGCCGCCGCCGTGGGCGGCTCCGACATGCTGAAGTCGCTCTCGATGGTGGTGATCGGGCTGATCCTCGGCATCGTCGGGCAGGACGTCACCTCGGGCATCTTCCGCTTCACCTTCGGCCTGCCCGCGGTTGCCGACGGGCTCAACATCGTGGCGGTCGCAATGGGCGTCTTCGGCGTCTCCGAGATCATCTCGACCATCGCGATGCGCAGCCACTCGACCAGCTTCGAGCGCTTCACCTTCTCCCCCATGCTGCCCCCCCGCGAGGAATGGCGCCGGTCCGTCCCCGCCATGGGCCGCGGTTCGGCCATCGGCGCGGTGGCGGGCATCCTGCCCGGCGCCGGCGCCGCCATGGCCTCGTTCATGGCCTACGCGGTCGAGCTGCGCCTGAGCCGCGTGCCGCAGCTCTTCGGCAAGGGCAGGATCGAGGGGCTGACCGCGCCGGAAAGCGCCAACAACGCCACCGCGCAGGCGGCCTTCATCCCGACGCTGACGCTGGGCGTGCCCGGCGACGCGGTGATGGCGGTGATGATCGGCGCGCTGATGATCCACGGCATCACGCCGGGACCCGCCTTCATCGCCGAGAACCCGACGATGTTCTGGGGGCTCGTGGTCAGCTTCTTCGTCGGCAACCTGCTGCTGGTGCTGCTCAACATCCCCTTCGTGGGGATCTGGACCCGGCTTCTGCAGGTGCCCTACAACGCGCTCTTCCCGATCATCCTGGTGCTCGTGTCGATCGGCGTCTACTCGATCAACTCCTCGGTGGTCGACATCTACCTGGTGCTGGGATTCGGGGTCTTCGGCCTGATCATGGCGCGGCTCGGCTTCCCGCCGGCGCCGCTGGTGCTGGCCTTCATCCTGTCGCCGATGATGGAAGAGAACTTCCGCCGCGCGCTGCTGCTCTCGCGCGGAGACTTCAGCACCTTCGTCACATCCCCAATATCTGCGGCCTTTCTCGGGTTGTGCATCGTGGGCCTGCTGGTAATGGTCCTCTCCAGGAAGATGTGACCACTCAGGCAAGGGCAGGATGCACATTTATCTCCCCGTAGCCGAAATTCCGGTGAACCTGTTCCTCATCGTGGGACTGGGCGGAGTCGTCGGGATCATGTCGGGCCTGTTCGGAGTCGGCGGCGGCTTCATCCTGACACCGCTGCTGTTCTTCATCGGCATTCCGCCCGCAGTGGCGGTCTCGACGCAGGCGGTGCAGATCGTCGCCTCGTCCTGTTCCGGAGCGCTGGCCCACTGGCGCCGCAAGACGCTCGACATCCGGATGGGGACGGTGCTCTTGCTGGGGGGCCTCGCGGGATCGACGCTGGGGGTCTGGCTCTTCGCCTTCCTGCGCTCGCTGGGGCAGATCGACCTCGCGGTGCAGCTCTTCTACGTGGTCTTCCTCGGTTTCATCGGCGCGATGATGTTCTTCGAGAGCCTCAACGCCCTGCGTGGCACCCGCAAGCCCCGCAGGCGCCGCCACGGCTGGGGACAGGGCTGGCCGCTCAAGATGAAGTTCCGCACCTCGGGGCTCTACATCTCGGCCATCCCGCCGCTGCTTGTGGGGGTGCTCTGCGGGGTGCTCGCGGCGATCATGGGCGTCGGTGGCGGCTTCATCATGCTGCCCGCGATGATCTACCTGCTGAAGATGCCCACCAAGGTCGTGGTCGGCACCTCGCTCTTCCAGATCACCTTCGTGTCGGTCTTCACCACCGTGATGCACTCGGCCACCAACCACACGGTCGACATCGTGCTGGCGCTGCTGCTGCTGGTGGGCGGCGTGGTGGGCGCACAGATCGGCACCCGCTTCGGCGCCCGGCTGCGCGGCGAGCAGGTGCGCATCCTGCTCTCGATCCTCGTGCTCGCGGTCAGCGCCAAGGTGGCGGTCGACCTGATCCGCATGCCGTCCGAGCCCTTCGCGCTCTTCTGGGAGGCAACGCGGTGAGGCGCGCCGCGGCGCTTCTCCTCGCGCTGGCGCTTTCGCCCGGGCCCGCTATCGCCGACGACGACGCGCCCGAGCCGCCCCGCGCCACCTTCGCGCTCAGCCTTGACGAGGTCGAGATCAACACCGGCTTCCACGGCGCCGAGCTGCTGATCTTCGGCGCCCCCGCCGGCGGCACGCCCGGCGACTACGACGTGGTGATCACCGTCACCGGTCCGCCCGGCCGCGCCACCCTTCGCCAGAAGGAGCAGGTCGCGGGCATCTGGTTGTTCACCGGCGAGGCCGAGTTCGCGTGGATGCCCAGCTTCTACACCGTCGCCAGTTCCGGCCCGCTGGACGAGATCGTCGACCCGGTCGAGAACCTGCGCCATGGCATCGCGCCCAGCACCTACATCCCCGCCCCCACCGGTCTCGGAACCGAGGAGGAAACCCAGCTCTACATCGACGCGATGCACCGGATCACGGCTGACAGCCACCGCATCACGCTCGAGGAAGGCATCGTCGAGCTCACCGAGGGCGTGCTCTTCGAGGCGCGGATCCCGCTGCCGGTGAGCCTCGTGCCCGGGACCTACGACGTGCGGGTGTTCCTGCTGAAGGACGGGCTGGTGCTCAGCCGCTCCGACGTGGACCTGCCAGTGCGCAAGAGTTCGGTGCAGCGGCTGATCTACCGGGCCGCGCAGGATTACGGGCTGCTTTACGGCATCGCGGCGTCGCTGATCGCGCTGCTCGCGGGCTGGCTGGCGGCGGTGATCTTCAACCGGCGCTGACGGCCCGGTCGCCTCAGGACGACGTCCGCATGGTGCCGCCGTCCACCCGGAGGGTGACGCCCGTGACGCAGCGCACGGGCGCGGAGGCAAGGAAGCAGATCACCGCCGCGCCCTCGTCCCCTCGTCCGCCGCAACGAAACCGTCCGCGGCGATATGCGCCGCGAACAGGCCCCCCCCGAGGCCCGGCTCGGATGCAGGCGCTCGCGGATCCGGCGGCTCTCGCGACGCCCCGGCGCGATGCAGTTCATCGTGACCGAGCGGTCCGGCCCCGAAGCTGAAGGCCGATGGCCCGCTCTCCATTCTGCACGCGCCCCGCAGGGGTCGCGACACCGGGCCCGACAGGGGCCCGGCGCTGTCCTCAGACCAGGCCGAAGTCCCGCCGTGCGCCCTCTTCCGAGATCAGCCCCGCCTCGAGATCGCTGCGCACCTCGGCCTCGGGGCGCTCCGCCGCCGGGCCGAAGCCGCCGCCCGAGGGCGAGATATGGCGGAACACGTCGCCCTTCTTCATCGCGTAAGGCTGGGTCACCAGCACCGGCAGCACCGTCTCGATGCCGTCGCGGATCAGGATGTTGACCGGCCCAGTGCCCTCGGACCCGCCGTAAAGCCCGTGTGGCAGGAAATCCCGCTTGTCCGAGCGCAGCGACATCACGCCCTCGGTCTCGCCGAGGTATTCGTATTCGCGGATGAAGGACGGCCCGCCTCGGTGACGCCCGGCGCCACCGGTGTCCTGCACGATGCCGTAGCGGCGGATGCGCAGCGGGTAGGAGGCCTCGATCATCTCGACCGGCACGTTGGCCTGGTTGGCGCCCATGTGCGGCACGCCCACCTGCCCGTCATGGGCCGAGGTCGCGCCCCATGTGCCCATCACGGTTTCCGAGAAGACGAAGGCGCGCCCGTCCTCGTAGCCCGCGAAGGTCGGCACCGTCGAGCCGCCCATGCCGTCCGCCGTCACCCGGTCGGGCAGCGCCTGCGCCAGCGCGCCGAACATGGCGTCGATGATGCGGTAACCGGTGATGCCCCGCGCGCCGCAGGGCGCCGGGTGCACCGAGTTCACCACCGTGCCCTTGGGTGCGGTGACCGTCACGACACGCTCGAAGCCGTGGCAGTTCGGCACGTCCGACAGCATGACCGAGCGCAGCGCCGTGTAGACCGAGGCCTTGGTGAACGGGATCGGCGTGTTGACGCCCCCCTTCACCTGCGGCGAGGAGCCCGCGAAATCGACGCTGATGGTGTCGTCGTGGATGGTCAGCGCGATCTGGATGACGATGGGCTCGGGGTTCTCGCCCAGACCGTCGAGGTGGTCGGTGAAGTGGTAGGTGCCATTCGGCAGGTCGCGGATCTCGGCCCGGCCGAGGCGCTCGGCGTAATCGTGGAGCTCGTGCGCGCAGGCCAGCACGGCGTCGATGCCGTGCCGCGCCACCAGCTCGAGGAACGACCGCCGCCCGGCGTGGCTGGCCGCCATCTGCGCGCGCAGGTCGCCATACACCATCTCGGGGACGCGGACGTTGAGGCCGATGATCTCCCAGATCGCGGCGTTCATCACGCCCTGGTCGTAGAGCTTCAGGAACGGCAGCCGCAGCCCTTCCTGGTAGATCTCCTCGGCCCCGAGCGCGTTCGAGCCGGGCACGATGCCGCCGACGTCGGCGTGGTGCGCAAGCGTCGTGGTCCAGGCGACGAGCCTGCCTTCGTGGAAGATCGGCTCGACGATGTAGATGTCGGGCAGGTGCTGGCCCGCCGCCACGTAGGGGTCGTTGCCGATGAAAACGTCGCCCGGGTGGATGTCGCCCTCGTAGCGCTGCATCAGGTGCTGCATCGCGTCGTAGAAGCTGCCGAGGTGCATGGGCGTGGTCACGCCCTGCGCCAGCGTCTGCCCGTCGGCGTCGCAGAGCGCGGTCGAGTAGTCCATGCTGTCGCGCACGATGGGCGAATAGGCCGCGCGCATCAGCATCAGGGCCATTTCGTCGGCGATGGCGTCGAAGGCGTTCTTCATCACCTCCAGGCGGATGGGGTCGATCCGGCTCATTCGGCGGCCTCCTTCTCGGTGATCTCTGCCGCCACCGGCAGGGTGACGATGATGTTGCCCTTGGCATCGAGCGCCGCGGTGCAATCGGGCGGCACGATGGTGGTGCCCTCGTATTCCTCGATGATCGCGGGGCCCTGACGGGTGCCCGCCAGAAGGGCGGCGCGGTCGATCACGGCGGTGTCCACGCGGCCCCACTCGGGGCCGAAGTAGACACTGCGACGACGCTCGGGCGCGGCCTCGCGACGGCGGTACTCAGGCAGGCTGCCCGCCCCCTTCTGCACCCGCGCGGTGACCCGCAGGCTGACGATCTCGACCGGCGTCTCGGCCAGACGGTAGCCGTACGAACGCTCATGCGCGGCGTCGAACTCCTCGCGCGCTGTGGCGATGGCCTCGGGGGTCAGCGCCAGCCCGCCCGCGAAGGGCAGCGTCAGCTCGAAGGCCTGCCCGCGATAGCGGAAGTCGGCCTCGTGGATCAGCTCGACGGTGTCGATCTCGCGGCCAAGCTCGGCGGCGGTCTGCGCGGCCAGCGCCGCAAAGCCCTCGGCCACCGCCTCGGGCGCCACCGCGTCGAGCCTCTGGAGAAGCGCCGCCGAGGCCGAGGTCTCGATATCGGCGTAGAGCAGCCCCAGCGCCGACAGCACGCCCGCACCCGGCGGCACGATCACCGTGCGCACTCCCAGCGAGCGGGCGAGCGACACCGAGTGGATGCCGCCGTTGCCGCCGAAGGCGATCATCGCGAAGTCGCGCGGGTCGAGGCCCCGGAAGGTGGTCACCGACTTCACAGCGCGGGTCATCACCGTCGACACCAGCTCGTGCACGCCATGCGCGGCGCGGTCGAGCTCGATCCCCATCGGGCCCGCCACCACACGCTCGAGCGCCGCGCGGCTGAGTTCGGGGTCCACCGGCACGGCGCCGCCGGCCAGCGCCTCGGGGTTGAGGAAGCCCAGAACCATGTTGGCGTCGGTGACCGTGGGCTCGGTGCCGCCGGTGCCATAGCAGGCGGGGCCCGGATAGGCGCCCGCGCTGTGCGGCCCGACCTTGAGCGCCCCCGCCCGGTCCTGCCAGACGATGGAGCCGCCGCCGGCGCCGACCTCGGAGATGTCGATCACCGGCAGTTTCAGCGCGTAGCCGCCGCCCTTGGCGAGCTTCGACGACAGCGAGATGCCGCCGCCGACCTCGTAGTCGTCGGCCCGGATCAGCGCGCCGCCCTCGATCAGCGAGGCCTTGGCGGTGGTGCCGCCCATATCGAAGGTGATGGCGTCGGTGAACCCGGCCTCGAGCATCACCGCCCGCGCCCCGATCACGCCCGCCGCCGGGCCGCATTCGACGATCTGCGCGGGCTTGGCGACCACGGTACGGCTGTCCACGATCCCGCCCGCCGAGTGCATCATGAAGAATTGCGAGGGCAGCCTGGCCGCCGCCAGCCGGTCGCGCAGCGAGTCGAGGTAGGTCTTCACCGGCGGGCCGACGAAGGAGTTGATGACGGTGGTCGAGGTCCGCTCGTACTCGCGGATCTCGGGCAGCACGTCGACCGAGAGCGAGACATACATCCCCGGCAGGTGATCGGCGAGCAGTTGGCCTATGCGCCGCTCGTGCGCGGGGTTGGCGTAGGAGTGCAAGAGGCACACCGCCACCGCCTCGACGCCGCTGTCGCGGATCCGGCCGATCGCCTCGAGCACGCTGGCCTCGTCGAGCGCGGTCAGCACGTTGCCCTTGTGGTCGAGCCGCTCTGTGACCTCGTAGCGCCACTTGCGCGGGGACAGTGCGGGGGGCTTCTCGTAGAGCGGATCGTAGAGCCGCGGCACCCGGATGCGGCGCATCTCGAGCACGTCGCGGAAGCCCTCGGTGGTGATCAGCGCGGTCTTCGCGCCCTTGCCCTCGAGAATGGCGTTGGTGGCCACGGTGCAGGCGTGCATGACCTCGCCGATCTCGTCGGGCGACAAAGCCTCGACCTCGACCAGCTCGAGGATGCCCTCGGCCACGCCGCGGGCGTAGTCGTCGGGTGTCGACGAGACCTTGCGCGTGGCGATGGTGCTGTCGGCGCGGATGAGTGCGACATCGGTGAAGGTGCCTCCGATGTCCGCGGCGATGCGCAGCTTTCCGGTCATGGTATCAGTTCCCAAGCAGCAGGTCCGGGAGGAAGAGAACGACCCCCGGCGCGTAAGTGATGATGAAGAGCACGAGGATCAGCGGCACGAGGAAGGGCGCCGCCGCCCAGCACACGCGCTCGAACGAGATGTCCGCGATCCGCGTCACGATGAAGAGTGCCACACCCACGGGCGGGGTGACGATGCCGATCAGCAGGCCGTAGACCATGATCAGTCCGAAATGCACCCGGTCGATGCCGAAGTGATCGACCAGCGGCATCATGATCGGGATCAGGATGATCATCGCCGGGATGTTCTCGAGGATCATGCCCAGCAGCAGGAAGAAGACGATCACCAGCAGCAGGAACAGGTACTTGTTCTCGGTGAGGCCCAGCACCGCCTCGGCGATGGTCTGCGGCACCCGGTCGTAGGTGAGCACGAAGCCCATGGCGTGGGTCACGCCGATGATCATCAGGATCGAGCCGAACAGGATGATGGTCTCGCCCACGGCGCGGCGCAGCTTGCCGAAGGCCAGCGTCCGGTAGCCCAGGCCCAGGATCAGCGTGTAGGCGCAGGCGATGACGCCCGCCTCGACCGGCGTGGCGAAGCCGCCGGTGACCGATCCGATGATGATGAGCGGCGCCAGCAGCGCCCAGCCGGAACGCGAGACCTCGGAGACCAGCACCTTGCGGGTCGGACGCGGCGACAGCGGCACGTCGAAGCGGCCCGCGACCCAGCGGTTGTAGACCATCAGCGCGATGACCAGCACCAGCCCCGGCCCGATCCCCGCAAGGAACATGCGCTCGACCGAGACCTGCGCCCCGAACGCGTAGATCAGCAGCGGCACCGACGGCCACATGGTCGGCCCAATCACCGAGCTGGCGCAGGTGAGCGCCGCCGAGAAGGCGCGCGGGTAGCCGTGGCGCTCCATCTGGGCGATGACGAGATTGCCGATACCCGCGACGTCGGCGATGGCCGAGCCGGTGACGCCGCCGAAGAGCAGCGAGCACATGACGTTGACCTGCGCGAGGCCCGCCCGCAGGTGGCCCACCAGCGCGTTGGCGAGGCTGAAGATGCGCTCGGTCAGACCGATGGCGCCCATCAGGTGACCGGCGAGGATGAAGAAGGGCACCGCCGTCAGCGCGGGCGTGTGTACGCCTTCGAGGATATTGAGCGGGAAGGTGTAGAGCACCCGCAGGTTGTCGGCGAGGCCGATCTGCCAGAACCCGGCAAGGGTGCCCGCGGCCAGTGCCACGACCACCGGAACCCCCAGCGTCATCAGCACGAAGAACAGGCCGAAGATGGTGATGGCTACCATTGCGCGGCCTCCTCGCTGCCGGGCGCGTCATCGTCGGCCCAGCCGGCCAGCACGCCGATGAGATCGGTCAGGAAATGCAGCGTCAGCATCGCCGCCGAGGCCAGCAGCGGCAGCGACAGCCAGTAGCGGGTGAGGCCGATGAGCTCCATCGTGCCGCGCTGGCGGGCCAGGATCTGCGGCGTCTCGGCCAGCAGGATCAGCGTGAACGCGAGCCCCGCCAAGGCGGTCAGGACCCGCGCCATGCGCCGCCCGAACGGCCCCAGCCGGTCGATCACCAGCCCGAGCACGATGTCGAGATGGCGGCGGTACATGACGAAAAAGCCGAGAAACACCGCCCAGACCATCAGCACGAGCGTCCAGGGCGAGACCCACAGCAGGCTCGGCTGGCCGATGTTGCGCAGCACGATGTTGGCAAAGTTGATCACCAGCATGACGGTCAGCAGGAGTTCGGCAGCGGTCTGGAACAGCCCCGCGGCACCGTCGAGCAGACGGTTGGCGCCGCGGAACCATGCCGGTCCGCAATTGGGCGGGCGGTGTGTGGTCATGTCGGTCCCGGATCAGTCTTCCGAGCCGCCGAGAGCGGCGTCGATCAGCCCCTCGGGCAACTCGCCCGCCGCGTCGCGCTCGCGGTACCAGTCGGCCATGCGCGCAAACAGCGGCTCGAGCGGCATCTCGGTGAAGGTCACGCCCTGTGCCTCGACCGCGGCGCGCATCGCCTCGGCGTTCTCGGTCATCAACTTCATCGAGTAGTCACCGGCCTCGGCATGGGCCTGAAGCAGCGCCTGCTGGTCCTTCTCGGGAAGCGCGTCGAAGGCGGCGGCGTTCATCATGTAGGGCAGGCCCTGCCAGAACTCATTGGTGCGGGTGATGTAGGGCGCCTGTTCGTAGAACTTCATCGCCTCGACCAGCGCCGCGGGGCTGGTGACGGCCTCGGCCACGCCCGACTGCAGCGCCTGGTAGGTCTCGGTCCAGGCCAGCATCTGCAGGTCGGCGCCAAGGCTGCGCCACACTTCGATGGCCAGCTCGTCGGGGTACATGCGCAGCTTGAGCCCCTCGATGTCCTCGTAGCTCTCGATCGGACGGTCCGAGATCAGCACCCGGTACGGCCCGCGCACCATCGCCATCGGCTCGCCGAGCGCCCGCACGCCCGCCACCTCTTCGGCGGTCTCGAACCAGCCCTTCACGAGGTCGGAGTTGGTGAACTCGACCCAGTCCTCGCGGCTCTGGAACAGGAAGTGCGGGGCGACCCACTTGATCTCGGGCACCCATTTCTGAAGGAAGAAGGCGTCCTCGGCATAGAAGTTCACGGTGCCGAGCTCGAGCTGTTCAAGGATCGAGTCTTCCTTGCCGAGCTGCTCCGCCGGGAACACCTGGATCTCGAGATCGCCATCGGTGAGCTCGGCCACGCGGTCGGCGAAGAACTGGTAGACGACGCCCTCGGGGCTGTCGGCGGGCTGCTTGTGGGCGAAGCGCCAGGTCTCGGCCTGCGCCGCACCCGCGGTGACCCCGAGAAGGGCCAGCGATGCCAGGAGCATCCGGCCGCGATACGTTTGATGGTCTGTCATTCCTGTTGGTCCTTTGTTGTGTCGTGGTGTCCCGGGCGGTGGCCCCGCCTCTCTGTGCTGTCGTCCTGTCGGTCGGTCGTCAGGGCGTGCCCCAGCCGCCGCCTCCCGGCGTCTCGAGCATCACCGCCTCGCCGTCGCCGAGCGTGAGCGAGCCCTTGGCGGGCTGCGTCCGGACCGCGCCGTCGCGGGCAATGGTGGAGTTGCGCCCCTTCGCGCCATCGCCCCCGCCGTGCAGCCCGTAGGGCGCAAAGGCCCGGCGGTCGGTCTGCAACGAGACCCGCGCGTCGTGGCCGACGATCTGGATGGTGCGCACCACGCCGTCGCCGCCGCGGTTCCGGCCCTCGCCGCCGGTGCCCTCGCGCAGCTCGTAGCGCAGGCAGCGCAGCGGGTAGCTGATCTCGAGCGCCTCGATGGGGGTGTTGAGCGTGTTGGACATGTTGGCGTGCACGCCCGACATGCCCACGCCCATGGGACGCCCGCCCTGCCCGCCGCCCGAGGTCTCGATATAGGTGTAGGGCCGGCCGTTGCGCGGGTCGGTACCACCGATGCCGATGAGGTTCATGGTCCCGTTCGAGGCCGCCGCGATGCGCTCGGGCGCGATCTGGGCAAAGGCGCGCAGGATGGTGTCGGCGAGCCGCTGGGTGGTCTCGGTGTTGCCCGCGCAGACCGCCGCCGGGCGCTGCGCGTCAAGGAAGCTGCCCCTGGGGATGTCGACCGTCACCGGCCGCAGCACGCCCGCGTTGGGCGGGAGGCTCGCGTCGGTCAAGAGCTTGAGGCAGTAGAAGGTCGCCGACCAGCACATCGGTGCCACCGCGTTGACGTTGCCGCGGACCTGCGGCGAAGTGCCGGCGAAGTCGAACAGGAAGCGGTCGCCGGTCAGCTCGACCTGGACCTTGATCCGCACCGGCTCGTCCGAGGAGCCGTCGCTGTCGAGACAGTCCTCGGCGTACCACACGCCCTTGGGCAGCTCGGCCATCCGCGCCCGCATCCGGCGCTCGGTGTAGTCGAGGATCGCCCCCAGCCCCTGCTCGAGCGTCTCGGCGCCGAAGCGCTCCGCCAGCTCGCCCATGCGCCGCGCCCCGATCCGGAGCGCCGCAAGCTGGGCGTTGAGATCGCCCCGCCGCTCTTCCGGGGTGCGGACGTTGGCCAGCACCATCTCGAGGATGTCCTCCTGCAGCGCGCCGGCCCGGTAGAGACGCACCGGCGGGATGATCAGGCCTTCCTGGAAGATTTCGGTCGAGCGCCCGGGCATCGAGCCCGGCTCCATCCCGCCCACATCGGAATGGTGCGCCCGCGTCGCCACGTGGGCCACCCGCCGCCCGTCGATGAAGACCGGCGCGATGAGCGTGATGTCCGGCAGGTGCGCGCCCCCGACATAGGGGTCGTTGACGATGACCACGTCGCCATCGGCCAGCGCGCCCGTGCGCTCCAGCGTCGGCCCCACCGCGCGCAGCATCGAGCCCAGGTGCACCGGCACGTGCTCGGCCTGCGCCACCAGCTCGGCATCGGCGGTGAAGATCGCGCAGGAGGCGTCCATGCGCTCCTTGATGTTGGGCGAGAACGAGGTGAGCTTCAGCACCGAGCCCATTTCCTGCGCCGTCGCCTCGAGCGCGTTGCGCAGCACTTCCAGCCGGATCGGATCGAAACCGCTCATTCCGCGACCTCCACGAGAATGCTTCCCGACTTGTGAACCGTCGCGCGGTCGCCAGGATAAAGGATGGTGGTGGAGGAGACCTCCTCGATGGCCGCGGGTCCCGCGATCACGTCGCCGGCCCTGAGGCCGTCGCGTGCCCAGACCCGGGCCTCGTGCCAGGCGCCCTCGCCGCCGCCGTCGCCCGGTTCGAAATAGATCCGCCGGGTGCCGCGCAGGGCGTCCTCGGCAGGCGAACCGCTGCCCTCGGGCAGTTCGGGCAGCGCGGGCTTGTCGATGCGGCCGATGCCGGTGACGTTGACGCCCACCACCTCGAGCGGGGCGCTCGGGTCGGCGTGGCCGAAGCGGGCCAGATGCGCCGCGTTGAAGGCTTCAGGCAGCGCGTCCCACCAGCCCGGTTGCGCCGGATCGGCGGCGATGGGCAGGGCGAAGCTCTGGCCTTCGTAGCGCAGGTCGAGCCGGATCTCGAAGACCCGCCGGTCCTCGGGCACACCATCGGCGGCAAGGTGCTCGGTCGCACGCTGCACCAGCCGTTCGATCAGCGCTCCGGCCCCGGCCTCGCCGAGATCGGCGAAGCGCGCCACGTGGGTCTCGACGAAATCGTGCCGCAGGTCCGAGATCAGCTGACCGAGCGCGCAGAGGATGCCCGGCGTCGGCGGCACCATGACGCTCGGCATCTTGAGATCGCGCGCCACCGGGCTGCCGTGCATCGGCCCCGCGCCGCCGAAGGGCACCAGCGCGAAGTCGCGCGGATCGTAGCCGCGCTCGACCGAGACGACGCGGATGCCGCGCACGATGTTGGCATGCGCCACCCGCAGGATGCCCGCCGCCGCCTCTTCGAGGCTCAGCCCCAGCGGCCCCGCGATGTCGCGCTCGATCACCCTCGCGGCGCCGGTCACGTCAAGCTCGAGCGTGCCGCCAAGCCGCGAGCTGCCGTCGAAGCGGCCCAGCACGATGTTGGCATCGGTCACCGTGGGGCGGTCGCCTCCACGGCCATAGCACACCGGCCCCGGCACCGCCTCGGCGCTCATCGGACCGACGCGCAGCGCGCCGCCCTCGTCGATCCAGGCGATCGAGCCGCCCCCGGCCCCGATGGCGTTGATGTCGATCACCGGCAACTGGATCGGCACGGTCTCGAGCGAGGCGCTGCGGGTGATCTCGGGCACGCCGTCGCGGATCAGGCTGATGTCGGTCGAGGTCCCGCCGATGTCCATGGTGATGATGTCGGGAAGGCCCGCCTCGCCCGCCACATGGGCCGCGGCGACCACCCCGCCCGCGGGCCCGGAGAGCACCGTATGCACCGGCTTTTCGCGGGCACTGTCGAGGCTCATGAGCCCGCCCGCGGCGTCCATCACCATCACCGGACGGTCCTCGCCCATGCCGAGCCCCTTCTCGGGGTCCTGCAGGATGCTCGAGAGCGTGCGCAGGTAGGTTTCCATTACCGGGCGCAGGTAGGCGTTCAGCACCGTGGTGCTGGCGCGTTCGTATTCGCGGAACTCCGAGTTGATCTCGGTCGAGGCGCAGATCGCAACGCCGGGCAGCTCCTGCTCGAGGATCTCGCGGGCGCGCTGCTCGTGCATCGGGTTGGCGTAGGCATGGAGGAACAGGATCCCCACCGCCTCGACACCGGCGGCGGCCATGTCGCGCGCCGCGGCCCGCACATCGCCCTCGTCAAGAGGCTCGATCTCCTGCCCGGCATAGTCGAGCCGGCCACCTGCGGTGAAGCAGAGTTCGCGCGGGACAAGCTGCTCGGGCCGGACCACGGTGATGTCGAAGAGCGTGGGGCGGTTCTGGCGCCCGATCAGCAGCAGGTCGCGGAAACCGCGGTTGGTCAGGAAGGCCGTCCGCGCGCCGTTGCGCTGGATCACCGCGTTGGTCGCGGTGGTCATGCCATGGCCGATGTAGGACACGTCGCGCCCGGTCGCGCCCTGCAGCGCAAGCGCCTTCTTCAGCCCTTCGGCGGTTCCCAGCGCGCGGTTCTCCGGCGTGGTCGACACCTTCGAGACGGTGATGCGGCGACTGGTGGAATCGTAGGCGATGCTGTCGGTGAAGGTGCCCCCAACGTCCGACGCCACCCGTATCCTTTGCTCGACAGACATGGCTCTTCCCTGTAACGATAACGTTACAGTTATAGAAGTGGGGAAATACGATTCTCGTCAAGAACAAAATTTTCCCCAGAGGATCATTGGTGCCGAAATCGCGGGGCGATATGGTCTCGGCGGATCAGGACGGCTAAGGTTTCAGCATCCAGAGAGGCCAGCGCATGAGCACAGAGGCGAACACCAGGGATCCGGGCAGCGAAACCGCCACGCTCTCGCACCGCGAGCGCAGCGAGGCCACCCGCGCGCGTATCCTCGAGGCGGCGCGCTCGCAGTTCGTGGCGAACGGGCTCGAGGGCACCCGGATGGAGGCCATCGCCACCGAGGCCGGCGTCAACAAGGCGCTGGTCTACCGCCATTTCGGCAGCCGCGAGCAGCTCTATCGCGACGTGCTGAACGCCGCCTATGCCCGGATGCGCGAGAGCGAGAGCGAGCTCACCCTCTCGGCCGATCCCATCGCGGCGATCGAGCAGATCGTCTGCTTCACGCTCTCCTACTATGTCGAGAACCCCGAGTTCCTGATCCTCGTGGGCATCGAGAACCTGCATCAGGGCGAGCACCTGAAGACCCTCGACCGCCGCAGCCTGCGCGTCCCGGACCTGATCGACCGCTACCGGGGGATCATCGAAGACGGCGAGCGCAAGGGCGTCTTCCGCAAGGGGCTGGACCCGGTCGACCTGTATACGGTGGTGTCGGCGCAATGCTGGTACGCCGTCGCCACGTCCTACACCTTCGGCTTCACCTTCGATGTCGACGTGCTCGATGCCAAGACGCTCGAGGCCCGCAAGGCGCTGATCAAACGCGTGGCGCTCGGGTACGTCCGCGATCTGGATATCGCGGACGGTTAGCGTCAGGCAGGCGGACGGAAGCTGTGGCGCTCTCGCCGGGCGTAGCCATCCCGTCGCACTGACAGCGCGCCCGCAGCCGCCGGGCAGGGCTATTCCGCCGTCCAGCCTCCATCGACCATGATCGCCGAGCCGGTGGTCATGCTCGAGGCGTCGGAGGCGAGGAAGACCGCCGCGCCGACCACGTCCTGCACCTGCCCCACGCGACCCAGCTTGATCTTTGCCAGAACCTCGGTTCCGAAGGCAGGGTCCTCGAAATAGGGCTTGGTGAGCGGGGTCTCGATGAAGGTGGGGCAGACCGTGTTGACCCGGATGCCCCGCGGGCCCAGCTCTATGGCGACCGACTTGGTGAACCCCTCGAGCGCCCATTTCGAGGCGCAGTAGAGACTGCGCTTCGCCGCGCCCACGTGGCCCATCTGCGACGACATGTTGATGATTGACCCCCGGGTGCCGGTCTCGGTCATGCGCCTGGCCACCGCCTGCACCGCGAAGATCGCGGCCCGAAGGTTGAGGCCGAGGATCAGGTCGTAGTCGTCGGGCGTGAGATCGGCGAGAAGGTTGGGCCGGTTGGTCCCCGCGTTATTGACGAAGACGTGGTAGGGCGGCCGGGCAGCGATCTCGCGCGCGAAGGCCGCGCTGTCGGTGACGTCGAGCACCAGCGCATCGGCCTTGCCGCCGGCGGCGGCGATCTCCTCGGCCACCGCGCCGATCTCGTCGGCACTCCGGGCACAGAGCGTGACCTCGGCGCCGTGCTCGGCGAGGGCCAGCGCGATGCCGCGCCCGATGCCCCTGCCCGCACCTGTGACCAGCGCGCGGCGCCCCTCGAGACTGAACAGACCGCTCATCCCAGCATCCCCGTGTCGCCGCAGACCGACAGCGCCTGCCCCGAGATCGTGCGTCCGCGCGGGCTCGCGAGGAACAGGACCTGGTCGGCCAGCTGCTGCGGGGTCACGTATTCCTTGATCGACGTCCTCGAGAAGGCGTCGCGCTCGGCCTCCTCGAAGCTGACCCCCTGCGCCTGTGCCCGCGCCTCGAGCACGCGGCGCTGGCGGTCGCCGGCGACCAGCCCCGGAAGCAGCGCGTTGACGCGGATGCCGTCGGGGCCAAGCTCGATGGCCATGGATTTCGACAGGCCGATCACCCCCCATTTCGCCGCCGCGTAGGGGCTGCGCAGGCGGAAGCCAAGCCGCCCGGCGAGCGAGGAGACGTTGACGATCGAGGCATTGCCGGACGCGCGCAGCTGCGGCACCGCGCGGGCGATGGTGACGAACTGGCTCGTCAGGCAGATGTCGAGCGTCTGGCGCACGTCCGAGGCGTCGAGCTCTTCGATGCGACCGGTGGGCCCGGCGATGCCCGCGTTGTTCACGAGGCAGTCCAGCCCGCCGAGATGCGCCATTGCCGCATCCATGAAGCCGATGAGCGCGTCGCTGTCCGACACGTCCACGCGCGCCCGGAAGACCGCGTCCGGAAGGGTGGCCAGCGCGGCCTCGTCGATGTCGCAGGTGGCGACCGAGGCACCTTCCGCAAGGAAGCCCTCCACGATGGCGCGGCCGATGCCGCCTGCGCCCGCGGTCACGATCACGCGGGCGCCTTTCAGGGTCAGGTCCATGGAACCTCCGTCATTGAGTGAAGACCAGCGACAGCCAGGGCAGGAAGCTGATGATGAGCAGATCGACCAGCAGGATCAGCACGAAGGGCACGACCCCGCGCGCGATCTGCGGGACACCGATGCGGGCGATCCCCGAGGCGATGAAGAGGTTCAGACCGACGGGCGGCGTGAACATCCCCATGGCGAGGTTCACCACCATGATCACCCCGAAATGCACCGGATCGAACCCGAAGGTGGTGGCGATGGGCAGCAGGATCGGCGTGAAGATCAGGATCGCGGCCGCGGCCTCGAGGAACATGCCCACGAGAAGCAACAGCACGTTGACCAGGATGATGAAAACCCACGGGCTCTGGATCGCGCCGACGACGAAATCCGAGATCACAGCCGGAACCTGCAGCTGCAGGATGATCCGGCCGTAGAGCCCCGCCGCGGCGATGATCGACAGCACGATGGCCGCGGTCACGGCGCTGCTGCGCAGGATGCGGGGGATCGCCGACAGCGGAAGCTCGCGATAGATCACGGCGCCCACCAGCAGCGCGTAGACGACCGCCACCACCGCGGCCTCGGTCGGCGTCACGATGCCGCCGTAGATGCCGCCAAGGATCAGCGCCGGCATGGCGAGCGCCAGCAGCGCCTTCCACCCGGCGAGCGCCACCTCGCGCAGCGACGAGGGCTCGCCCGGAGTGGTCTGCATGCCGCGGGCATGCACGTAGGCGTAGATCAGCAGCGACACCACCACCAGAAGCCCCGGCAGAACCCCCGCCACGAACATCGCGCCCACCGACTGGTTGGCCGAAATCGCATAGAGGATCAGCGGGATCGACGGCGGGATGATCACCCCGAGCGCCCCCGAGGCCGCCTGGTTCGACGCGGCATAGGGCTTGGAATAGCCCTGCGTGACCATGGCCGGGATCAGGATGGCGCCGACGGCGGCGGTGGTCGCCGCGCCCGAACCCGAGATCGCCGCAAAGAAGGCCGAGGTCACGATGGCCACCATCGCGAGCCCGCCGGTCATGGCGCCCACGAGGGTCTTGGAGAAGGTCACGAGGCGGGCCGAGATCCCGCCCTCCTGCATCAGGTTGCCGGCGAGGATGAAGAACGGGATGGCCAGCAGCGGGAAGGAGTTGACCGAGCGGATCATCTCCTGCGGGACGATCATCAGGGGCATGATCGAGCCCTCCCAGATCGTCGTGACCGCGGCCAGACCCAGAGCGAAGGTGACCGGCACGCCAACCAGAAGGAACAGCAGGAGCGAGCCGAAGAGCAGCGCGATCATGTGGAACCTCCCTCGTGCAGCGGAGTCGGGTGCGGGTCATCCTGCGGATCGGTGAAACGCTCGCGCAGCCCGGCGAAATCCTCGGCCAGGATGCCGATCGCGTTCAGCAGCACGAGCCCCGCCCCGGCGGGCATCGCCGCGTAGAGCCAGCCCATCGAGATCCGGGTGCTCGGCGCGACCTGCATCGCGACACGCTGGGTGATGTCGAGGCCCTGGGTCAGCAGCACCCAGGCGAAGATGCACGAGGCCACCGCCACCACGATGCGAAGCAACCGCGACACCCTGGGGCCGGACAGGCTCTCGAACAGATCGACCGAGATCAGCGAGCCGTAGCGATAGGCGTAGGCCGCCCCCAGCATGGTCATCCAGACCATCGAGAAGCGCGACACCTCTTCGGAGAAGCTCAGGGAGTTGCCCATCACGTAGCGGGCGAAGACCTGCCAGCTGATGAGCACCGTCATCACCAGCATCAGCGCGGCCAGAAGCCAGCCGACAAGCCAGTTGATGCCGTCCACCACACGAACGGTCATGCGCAGGGCGCCTTGCATCGTCACTCTCCGGTATCATGGCACGCGCCGGGGAAACGCCTCCCCCGGCGCCGATGGGCCTGCGCGATCAGTTGGACGCGGGCTCGAAGTTCAGGGCAGCGTCCACGAGATCGGCACCGACCTGATCCTTCCACTTGTCGATCACCGGAGCGACCGCCTCGCGGAACGGCGCGAGATCCGGGCGCGTCACTTCCATGCCCAGCTCCTGCAGCTCGTCGATGTACTTCTCTTCCAGCGCCAGCGACGCCTCACGCTGCACCGGCAGCGCCAGTTCGGCGGCCTCGAGCATGATGGCCTGGTCCGCTTCCGACAGCGATCCGAAGAGCTGCGCGCCGATCATCAGCGGCGCCGGCGAATAGACGTGCTGCGAGATGGTCAGGTAATCCTGCACCTCGTAGAAGCGAACGTCGTAGATCGTCGGGATCGGGTTCTCCTGGCTTTCCATCACGCCCTGCTGCAGCGCGGTGAAGACCTCGGTCCACGCCATGGGCGAGGCATTGGTGCCGAGCGCCGTCCAGGTGTCCACCTGCACCGAGCTTTCCTGCGTGCGGTGCTTGATGCCCTTCAGGTCGCCGATCTCGTTGATCGGACGCACCGAGTTGGTCTCGTGGCGGAAGCCGTTCTCCATCCAGGCCAGGATCTTGACGCCTGCGGCGGTCTCGATGGCGCTGGCGAGCTGGTCGCCGTACTCGCTGTCGAGAAACGCCTGGGCGTGGGTGTGATCGCTGAAGATGTAGGGCAGGTCGAACAGCAGGAACTCGGGCGTGAAGCCCCCCATCGGGCCGGTCGATGTGATGCCCATGTCGATGAGCCCGAAGCCCATGCCCTCGACCACCTCACGCTCGGCGCCGAGCGCGTTGTCGTAATGCGGGCGGATGGTGAGACGGCCCTCGGACAGGCGTTCAAGCTCCTCGCCGAACTTGAGCACGCCCACCGCCTGGTGGGATTCCGCGCCCAGCGGCAGGCTGACGTCGAAGGTCCGGGTTTCCTGCGCCATAGCGGCGGTGCCCAGCAGCAGCGTGGCGGTGGCGGTCAGTACGAAATGTTTCATCAGCGAAGGCCTCCCAACCCTCTCTCCTCGGGATCAAAGTGTGATCTCACTTTACGGTATTGCGATTCACTCGGAATGGTCAATCAGAATATTTCTCTTGTTTTCATGCGGTTTTTGGCCACACTGAAGCAGAGACACGAAAAACCGAGATCACAGTTAGACCGAAAACGCATGACGGAATCACTGGAACTGGATGGCTGGTCGCGGCTTGGTCCGCTGACCCTGCGCGAGGGAGAGACCGCGCAGGCGCAGATCTATGCCTGCCTGCGCGAAGCCTTGATTTCCGGCTATTTCCGTCCGGGCGAAGAGATCAGCCTGCGCCGCACCGCCTCGGTTCTCGGCACCAGCGTGACGCCGGTGCGCGAGGCGCTGCGGCAGCTCGAATCGGACGGCGGGCTTGAGGTCTGGGGCGGCAACCGCGTGCTGCGCGTGCCGGTCCTGACCAGCGCCGAGCTCGACGACATCCGCGACATCCGGCTCGAGCTCGAGGGCTTCGCCGCCACGCTGGCCATCGAAAAGGTGACCGCGGCGCAAATCCGGCTCATCGCCAACGCCTGCGCGGTGATGCGCCGCGCCGCCGAAGAGGGCAACGCGGACCGCTATCTCGAGAGCAACTGGCGCTTTCACAAGCTGATCTACCAGGCCGCCGGGCGACCGGTGCTGATGGGCGTGATCGAGGGCATGTGGCTGCGGGTCGGCCCGCTGATCCGCCATGCGGTGACCTCGCCCAACCATTTCGAGCGCTCGATGGAAAGCCACGACAAGGCCGAACAGGCGCTGCGCGACCGCGATGCCGGGGCGCTGCGCGACGCGATCCTCAAGGACATCTCGGATGCCGCGGCGGATCTCGGGACGACGTTGAAGAACTACGAGGAGCGCGGCGACTGAGCCGCCGCCCAAGGAGGAGACCCCAATGACCACACCCGTTGCCGTCATCGGCTGCGGCCTGATCGGCCGCGCCTGGACGATCGTCTTTGCCCGCGCCGGCTGCCCGGTGCGCCTGTGGGATGCCGCGCCCGAGGTGCTGGAGAGCATCCCGGACAGGCTGCGGGCCATGTGCGACGAGGCAGGCGAGGACCCGGCGATCCTCGCGCGCGTCACCACCCACGCCACCATGGCCGAGGCGCTCGACGGCGCGCTCTGGGTGCAGGAAAACGGCCCCGAGAAGCTCGACATCAAGCGCGCGATCTACGCCGAGCTCGACCGGCTCGCATCGCCCGAGACCATCCTCGCCTCGTCGAGCTCGGCGCTGGTGTCCTCGCAGTTCGCCGAAGGGCTGGCCGGGCGCGGCCGCATACTCGTGGCGCATCCGGTGAACCCGCCGCACGTCGTGCCGGTGGTCGAACTCTGCCCCTCGCCCGACACCACGCCCGAGACCATGGACCGGGCCGAGACGCTGATGCGCGAGGTGCGCCAGGTTCCCGTGCGGATGACCGCCGAGATCGACGGCTTCGTGCTCAACCGCCTGCAGGCCGTGCTTCTGGCCGAGAGCCTGCGGCTGGTGGAAAGCGGCATCGTCACCGCCGAGGGCGTGGACGACACGCTGCGTCACGGCCTCGCGCGGCGCTGGGTGCTGCTCGGCGCGCTCGAGACCATCAACCTCAACGCACCCGGCGGCGTGGCCGACTACCTCGACCGCTACGGCCCGACCATGGCACGGCTGTCGGACGGTGCCGCCCGCGGCGAGGCCTTCACACCCGGGGTCGCGGCCAAGCTTGCCGCCACCCTGCCCGCCCCGGCCCGCGTGGCCGAGCTTTCCGCGAAGCGCGACCGCGATCTGACGGCGCTTTCGCACTTCCTGAAAACCCTTTCCTGAAAGGACCCAGCCCATGGCCCCCAAACGCAAGGTCATCATCACCTGCGCCGTCACCGGCGCGATCCACACGCCCTCGATGTCGGAATACCTGCCCGTCACCGCCTCCGAGATCGCCGAGGCCGCCATCGGCGCCGCCGAAGCGGGCGCCGCGGTCGTGCACCTGCATGCGCGTGATCCGCAGGACGGCCGCCCCGACCAGACCCCCGAGGCCTTCGACCCGTTCCTCAAGGTGATCAAGCAGCGCTCGGGCTGCGTGGTGAACATCACCACCGGCGGCGCGCCCACCATGACGATCCAGGATCGCGTGCGCCCCGCCGCCACCTGGCAGCCCGAGCTGGCCTCGCTCAACATGGGCTCGATGAACTTCGGCCTGTTCCCGATGCTGGCCCGCTACGACGCCCAGCTCAAGCACCAGTGGGAGCGGGACTACCTCGGCAACAAGGGCATCCTGTTCCAAAACACCTTCGAGGACATCGAGCACATCCTCACCACGCTCTCGGCGAACGGCACCCGCTTCGAGTTCGAGTGCTACGACACCGCACACCTCTACAACCTCAAGCATTTCTTCGATGCCGGTCTGGTGAAGGGCCCGCTGTTCATCCAGACCGTCTTCGGCCTGATGGGCGGCATCGGCGCGCATTACGACGACGTCATGCACATGAAGCGCACCGCCGACCGGCTGTTCGGCGACCAGTACCGCTGGTCCGTGCTTGGCGCAGGCAAGAACCAGCTCCCCATCGCGGCCATCGCGGCAGCGCTCGGCGGGCACGTCCGCGTGGGGCTAGAGGATTCGCTCTGGGCGGGCCCGGGCAAGCTGGCGCAGACCAACGCCGAGCAGGTGTTGGCGGCGCGTCAGATCATCGAGGGCCTGGGACTCGAGATCGCCACCCCCGACGAGGCCCGCGAGCTCCTCGCCCTCAAGGGCGCCGACGCCGTCGGTTTCTGAGCCGGCCCGGTCCGGAGGAATTCAGAGGGCGCCCCCGGGCGCTCTCTCTTGTCCGGCCATTGCTTCGGTCCCTGCGCACATTCCCGATGCGGCGGCACCCGAAGCCAGAGGGACCTGTCGCCCGTCGGGTCTGTGCCCCGCACATATCCTCTGCAACGACGCATCGCCGCGACGCGGGCGCCGCCCTCGATCAGAGGCCGAAACCAAGTGCCGCAGGGCGCGACACGTGCCCTGCCCCTACCCTTCGCTGGCGTCCGGAAACAGCCGCTCGCGCAGCCCGTCCAGCGTCAGCCGGTAATGCGCGGCCAGCAGCGTCACCGCCTCGTCGGCGTTCCGGTCGAGCGAGGCGTTCAGGATGGCCTCGTGCTCGGCCAGGGCATCGCCGCGTCGCAACATGTTGAACTTCACCGACAGGTTCCGGTAGCGGATCGAGCGCTCCATCATCTGGACGCAGAAGCCCAGCATCAACTGCGATCCGCAGGCCGAGAGCAGCGCAAGGTGGAAATCGTGGTGCCGCGTTTCCCAGTCCGGGTTGAACCGCATCGCGCCGCCGCCGGTGTCGAGCACCCGCTCGGTCCGGGCAAGCCGGTGATACGAGAGGATCGCGGCGTCCTCCCAGTCCTGATCGCCGTGGGCGATGGATTCCCGCAAGGACAGCGTCTCGAGCCAGATCCGCGTCTTCACCAGCTCCTCGAGCTCGGCGAAGGACAGCGGCGACACGAAGAAGCCGCGCTGACTGCGGCGCTCGACCCAGCCCTCGGACGACAGCCGGTTCAGCGCCTCGCGCATCGGCGCGGTGCCGATGCCGTAGCGCTCGGAGATCGCCTCGAGCTGCAGCTTCTCACCGGGCTCGAGCGCCCCCAGCAGGATATCACTTTTCACGCAGTCATGGGCGCGATCGGACAGGATCGCACCCATTCTCGGATCGGACTTTGCCTTCACCATCACCCCATTCCGCTCGGCTTGTCGGACTTTCTCCAGAATACCAGCGTCCGTTCGAGCCACACGACCATAAGGAAGAGCGCCAGCCCGAGGAAGCTCAGGTAGATGATCAGCGAGAACACCCGCGGCGTGTTGAGCTGCGACGCCGACACGCGGATGAGCGCGCCGACCCCTTCGCCCCCGCCGAGGAATTCGCCGGTGATCGCCCCTGCCATGACGCCGACGGCGGCAATCTTCAAGCCCGTGAAGAAATAAGGCAGCCCGGTCGGCAGCTTCAGCCGCAGGAGCGTCTGCATTCGCGTCGCCCCGATCGACTTGAAGAGCATCCGCTCGTTCTCGGAAGCCGCGTAGAGCCCCGCGGCGGTGGAGACGACGATGGGGAAGGTCGCGATGAAGGTCGCCAGCGCCACCTTGGACGAGATGCCGAAGCCCAGCCACGCGATGAAGAGCGGCGCGAAGGCGACCTTGGGCATGGTATCGATGGCCACGAGATAGGGCATCACGGCGCGCTCGCCGAACTTGGTCTCGCCCACGAGCACCCCCAGCGAAAAGCCGAGCGTCGTCGCCAGCGCGAAGGCATAAAGCACGGTGCGGCTGGTGGTCCACATGGCCTCGAGCACGTAGCCGCCCGTCACCATGTTCCTGCCCACGAAGACGATGTCGTCCCACGTCTCGCCGGGCCCCGGCAGGATGATCGGCGAGACCAGCCCCGTGGCGGTCAGCCCGAACCAGATGCCGAGGATAAGCACCATCAGCCCGGTCATGGCGAGCCAGCGCGGGATGCGGTCGATCAGCGGCTCCTGCTCGGTCCAGATCGTGTCGCCCTCGTAGGCCGGGTGCTCTGCCTTGGCGGCGGTGTAGCCCTGATCCGTCATGTGCCAAAGGCCTCCTGCCCGAGCTTCTCGCGAATGTAATGGACGATCTCGCCGAATTTCGGAGTGTTGATCATGTCGAGGTTGCGCGGCCGCGGCAGGTCGATGTCGACGATCTCGGCGACGTGGCCCGGGTTTGCCTGCATGATGTAGATCCGGTCGGCGAGGATGACCGCCTCGGGGATGGAATGGGTCACGAGGAAGGCCGTCGCGTGCCGTTCAAGGCAGATCCGCTGCAGCTCCATGTTCATGAAATCGCGGGTAAGCTCGTCCAGCGCCGAGAACGGCTCGTCGAGCAGCAGCACCTCGGGCTCGGAAATGAGCATCCGGCAGATCGACGCGCGCTGCGCCATGCCGCCCGAGAGCTCGCCGGGATAGACCTTTTCGGCGCGGCCGATGCCCACCAGCTCGAGCAGGTCGCGCGCCCGGCCCGCCGCGGCCCGCGCCGCGCCCTTGCCGTCGCGGATCTCGATGGGCAGCAGGACGTTCTCGAGCGTGGTCTTCCACGGCAGCAGCGTCGCCTGCTGGAACATCATGCCGATGTCGCGGCGCGGACCCAGCACCGGCTTGCCGGCCAGCACCACCCGGCCCGAGCTGGGCGGCATCAGCCCCGCCATGATCTTCAGCAGGGTCGACTTCCCGCAGCCAGAGGACCCGATCACCGCGCCGAACTCGCCCTTGTTGAGCGTCAGGTTGACGCCCTGCAGCGCCCTGAACGCGCCGAAGGACTTGGACATGCGCTCGATCTGGTAGACCGGCCGTGTGACGGCCGGTCCCTCTCTTCTGCTGTCCATCTTCACGACCTGACTCATTCCGCGTTCCAGGCGTCGATCCAATCGTTGCTGTAGGCCGCCTTGAGATCCTCGAGCGGTGCCTCCAGATCGCCCGCCGCGAGAAGGCTCTTCTCCCAGGCTTCCCAGTGCTCGGGCGGCTGGAAGCCGTAGCCCTTCTCGATATAGGCGTCCGTGGGCGTCATGCGCTCGACCGCCGCGGCAAGGAGCGCCGATGCGAACGCGCGGTCCTCGCCCTCGCTCGGGTTGCCCGCCGCCATGTGGTCCAGCGCGGCGTCCTCGTTGGCGGGATCCGACACGAAGCGCATGCCGCGGACAAGCGCGCGGCCGAAGCCCTCGACGACCTCGGGGTTGGCATCGGCGTAATCGCGGAGCACCGCGTAGCCGTTGCCGAAGAAGGCGAGGTAGTCGTCGGGCGTGATCTCGTTCAGCTCCATCCCCCGGTTGGCGAGGATGGCGGCGTCGCTGACAGCCCCGACATAGGCATCGACATCGCCGCGCATGAAGGCGACCGCCGCGGTGCCGCCGTCCCCGACCGGCAGGAACTCGTAATCGGTGCCTTCCTTCATGTTCGCGTCGCTGAGGATGGCGCGGGCAAAGGAGACCTCGGCGCCATCGGCGGTGCCGACGCCGATGATCTCGCCCTTGAGCCCGGCAGGGTCGGTGTAGTCGGACTCCGCCTTCACCAGCAGGCCGAAGACGCTCTTCGGATAGAGGTTGTAGATGAACACCACGTCGAGCCCGCGCTCACGGGCGTTCAGCACCGGCCCCGGCCCCGGCGCACCGATCTGGGCCTGACCCGCAGACATGGCCTGCAGGACCGAGGACGAGCCGTCCACCGCCTGCACCTCGAGGCTGAGGCCCTCCTCCCCGAAATAGCCCTCGCCGATGGCGGCCCACATGGGCGCCCACGTGACAGCCGAGGGGTTCGGCACCGCAACCGTGATGCTGGTCTGCGCCGCGGCCGGGACCGCAAGACCCAGGACCATCGCCGACGCCGCCATGGCCCCCAGCGTTGTTCGGCGGGTAAATCGCTGATTTGTTTTCATGTTTCTTGTCTCCTCCCAAGTCATGGCCCGCGCCCTCCCGACGAAAGCCATGGGCAGAGTGTATGCGATTCTCGGTTTTTTGATAGTTTTATATATTTTTATGAACCGTAATCCGCCCATGTTGGAACCATTACATTGTTTTAATTAAATTATCTTCGATATAGCCGGTTCATAAAAAATATATTAGCGTGAAGGCGACATCACCAGGGAGGTAGACATGTCCGAACTCGCCGTGGCGGCGCCCGAGAGGCCCGAACTCGAAATCGTTGGTTCCAAACAGAGTTTTCCGGTCCGGCGGATCTACTGCATCGGCAAGAACTACGTCGCGCACATCCAAGAGATGAATGCCGACGAGCGTGACCCCCCGGTGATCTTCATGAAGCCCGTGGACGCGGTGGTCCCGGGCGGGGGCGAGATCCCCTATCCGGTCTTCACCGAGAACTTCCACTACGAGGGCGAACTCGTCGTCGCGCTGAAATCCGGCGGCTACAACATCCCCGAGGACGAGGCCTATTCCCACATCTTCGGCTATGGCGTCGGTCTCGACATGACCCGGCGGGACCATCAGGTCGGCGTCATGGAAAAGGGCATGCCGTGGGAGATCACCAAGGCCTTCGACAAGTCCTGCCCGATCGGCCCGATCAGCAGCGTCGAGGACACCGGTCACATCGACCACCACGTCCTGAAGACCATCATCAACGGCGAGACAAAGCAGGAAGCCAACGTCGACCTGATGATCTGGAAGACCAAGGAGATCATCTCGAAGATCTCCGAGCAGTACGAGCTCAAGGCCGGCGACATCATCATGACCGGAACCCCGGCCGGGGTCGGCGCGGTCAAGAGCGGCGACACGCTCGAGGTCACCTGCGACGGGCTCGAGCCGCTCAAGGTCACCATCGGCGCCCGCGCCGCATGACACCCCGGCCCGGCCAGACGGCGATGTCTGCCCTGGCCGGGCTCGGCACCGCCACGCTTGGCGAGGTGGCAGCGGTGCGCATCGTCCCGGGGGATCTGCGCGCCCTCGACCCGGCGCAGGGGTGCGTGGCGGGTGTGGCGCTCACGGTGCGCTGCACACCGGGCGACAATCTCGCGCTCCACCTCGCACTGGCACAGGCCCGCCCCGGGGACATTCTCGTCGTCGGCTACGGCGGCGACCTGACCACCGGCCCGTTCGGCGAGATCATGGCAACCGCCGCCCGGATCGCCGGGATCACGGGTCTCGTCATCGACGGCTGCGTCCGGGACAGCGCCCAGATCGTCGACAGCCGCTTCCCGGTCTTCTGCCGGGGCACGGCCATCCCCGGCACGAGGAAATCCTGTCGCGGCGAGATCGGCACCGCCTGCACCATCGGCGAGGTCGAGATCCGGACCGGTGACCTCGTGGTCGCGGACCGCGATGCCATCGTCATCCTCGACCCCGGGACCGTCGGCGATGCGCTCGCCAAGGGGGAGCGGCGCGCCGTCAGGGAGGCCGAGGTCATGGACCGCCTGCGCCGGGGAGAGACGACTTGCCAGATCTTCGGATTTGCCTGAGGCAGGACAACAGGGAGGAAGACCAATGACAGCCCGAGTTGGCATCATCGGAACCGGACGGATGGGCACGGCCATCGCCAAGAGACTGATCGAGACCGGCCATGACGTGAGCGTCTGGAACCGAAGCCCCGGGAAGACCGGAGACGCCGTGGCCGCCGGGGCGCAGAACGCCGCGTCTCTTGCGGATCTCGTCTCGGACTGCGGGACGCTGATCTCGTCGCTGACCGACGCCACCGCGGTCTCTGCCGCCCTCGACGAGGCCATCCGCCGCGGCCTCGACGGCAAGCTCTGGATCGAGATGAGCACCCTCACGCCCGACGACCAGCGGCGCTGCGCCGGGGCGGCGGAAGAGGCGGGGGCGCTCTACCTCGAATGCCCTGTGGGCGGCACCGTCGGCCCGGCCCTGAAAGGGGCGCTGCTCGGCATGGCCGGAGGCTCCGACGCCGCCTGGGCACGCGGCAAGCCCGTTCTGGAGAGCCTGTGCAAACGGGTCGATCACCTGGGCCCGGTCGGCGCGGGCTCGGCGATGAAGCTCGCGGTGAACCTGCCGCTGGCGCTCTACTGGGCGGGCATGGCCGAGGCGCTCGCGCTCCTGCAGGGCAGCGGCGTGGATGCGGCGCGCGCGGCGGATCTCATGGCGAACAGCTCCGCGGGACCGGCCGTGCTGAAGAACCGCCTGGAGGTCGTCAAGACCACGCTGCAGGGCACCGACCAGCCCGGCACCTTCGACCTGAACGGCCTGCGCAAGGACCTCGGGCTTGCGCTCGCGTGGGCACCGCACGCGGAGGGCCCGGCAGGGATGCCGCTCTCGGAGGCCACGGTGGCGCTCTACGACGCGGCGATCGCAGCGGGGCTGGGCGGCATGGACGGCTCCAGCCTGACGCGCTTCCTGCTCTCGGGGCACGAAGGTTGAACGCCCTCCTCGCAGATCCCGGAACCCTGACGCTCCTGTGCCTCGGGCTGATCGTCGCCGGAGCGCTGATCGGGCTTCTTGCCGGCCTCTTCGGCGTCGGCGGCGGCGCGATCAGTGTTCCGGTGTTCTACGAGACCTTCCTCTTCATGGACGCCCCCGCCGACATCGCCATGCCGCTCGCGGTGGGGACGTCCCTGGCGATGATCATACCGACTTCGATCCTCTCGGCGAGGACCCACGCCGAGAAAGGGGCGCTGGACATGCCGCACCTCCGGGCCTGGGCGCTGCCCGTCACCGCCGGTGTGCTGATCGGCAGCGCCGTCGCCCGATACGCCCCGGCCGAGGTGTTCCAGATCGTCTTCGCGGCGGTCGCGGGCTTCAACGCCTTCAAGATGCTCTTCGTCCGCAAACCGTGGCTGATCCGCGACGGCCTGCCGGGCGAGCCCCTCCGGGGCCTCTACGGCGGCATTGTCGGGCTGCTCTCGGCGCTGATGGGCATCGGAGGCGGGGCGATCTCCAACCTCATCCTGACGCTGCACGGCTGGACCATGCACCGCGCCGTCGCGACCTCTGCCGGCGTCGGCCTTCTGATCGCGATCCCCGGCGCCATCGGCTACGTCATCGCGGGCTGGGGCAAGCCCGACCTGCCGCCCGACGCCGTGGGCTTCGTCTCGCTGGCGGCGCTGGTGCTCACGCTGCCGACCGCGCTCCTGACGACACGACGCGGCGCACGGCTGGCCCACGCCCTCTCGCGCGAGCCGCTCCCCCGCCTGTTCGGGCTGTTCCTGGCCATCGTCGCGATCCGCTTCGTGATCGCGTTGTTCTGAGGCGCAATCGACCGCTCATGCGGAACGAACGCGCCCTCGTCCGGCCACCGGCGGAGAGGATGACCCCCGCACAACGCGCTTCAGGAACACGCCCACCGCCGATCGCCTCCGCATGAGCTAAGCTCACGCATGGCGGCGTTTTTGTCGTTTGTCGGCTTTCCTTCCCCTTTCTACGCTCCCTTCGACACCCGACCGCCCGGCCCCCGGATACGGGTCGGGGCTGGACCTCGCAGACCGGAAGGAGCCGCGGATCGTGCCGCAAGACATCCCCACCCCCAAGCCGATCCGCCTCGCCGTCGCGGGGCTCGGCGCCATTGGATTCGGCGTCGTCGCCGCGGTCCAGTCGGGCCGCCTTCCCGGCTTCGAAATCGGGGCCGTGTCGGCCCGCGACCGTGACGCCGCGCGGGAGCGCCTTGCAGAAATCGCACCGGACGTCCCGGTGGTCGCGGTCGGAGAGCTCGAGCCCTATGCCGATCTCGTGGTCGAATGCGCGCCCGCCGCGCTCTTCCCCGAGATCGTCGGTCCCTTCGTTCGAGCCGGCAAGAAAGCCGTGGTGCTATCGGTCGGGGCCATCCTGAGCTCCGAGCATCTCGTGAAGCTCGCGGCCGAGAACGGCGGGCAGATCATCGCCCCCTCCGGCGCGCTGCTGGCGCTCGATGCGGTGACCGCCGCGGCCGAGGGCAGCATCGAGTCGGTCCGGATGATCACCCGCAAGCCCGTCACCGGATTGCTGGGCGCGCCCTACCTCGACGAGCACGGCATCGACATCGCCAGCGCAACCGCGCCGATCCGTGTTTTCAGCGGCAGCGCCCGCGAGGCCGCGCGGGGCTTTCCCGCAAACCTCAACGTCGGCGCCGCGCTGGCGCTTTCGGGCATCGGCCCGGACCGCACCACCATCGAGATCTGGGCCGATCCGGCCCTCACCCGCAATACCCACGCCATCGAGGTGGTGGCCGACAGCGCCAGCTTCTCCATGTCGATCGAGAACGTGCCCAGCGAAAACCCCAAGACCGGGCGCATCACCGCGCTGTCGGTGATCGCCACGCTGCGCAAGATGACCGCCCCGCTGCGCATGGGCACCTGACGCCCGGCGGGCAACACGATCAGGGACAACAAGCAAAGACTTGAGACCAACAGGGACCCCCAGACCATGACCCATTTCTCCCCCCTCTTCCCCGGAACCACCGCCCTTGCCGGGCTCCTTGCCCTCGGCGCATCGCCGCTGGCGGCGCAATCCGTCTCGATGACCGTCGAGGCAAGCGCCATCCCCGCCTTCGTCGCCGCCGACCGCGGCTTTTTCGGCGCGCTCGAGGTCGAGGTCTCGAAGGTGGGCTATGACCAGGTGCAGGCGCTTCTGGTCGCCGGCGACACCGACATTGCCTGGATGTCGCCGATCGAGACCGTGCAGTTCGTCACCGAGGGCTCGGACTTCCGCTACTTCTCGACCTCCGGTGCGCAGAACATGTACAACGGCATCGTGGTGCGCGCCGAGGAGGCGGACCAATATCCCGACGTGCTGAGCCTCGAGGGCAAGCAGCTCGGCATCCCGGGCTTCGGCACCGGCACCTGGGCCAGCTTCCGCGCCTTTACCCGCGCCTTCTACGACATCGAGGACCCGACCGAGTATTTCGACGTGGTGACCGCCTCCTCCGGCGCGCTTCTGGCGCTGGTCGAACAGGGCCGCGTCGATGCGGCACTGCTGTTCTCGGGATCGTCGGCGGCCGCCCGCGCCCTTCCCGAGTTCAGGACGGTGTTCTCGTTCACCGAGGCCATGGAAGCCGCGACCGGCCAGCCGCTGGTGATCAATGGCGCCGTGGCCACCGGCACCTGGCTCGACGAGAACCCCGAGACCGCCGCCGCCGTCGTCGCCGGTCTCGACGAGGCCACGGCCTGGATCGAGGCCAACCCCTCGGCTTTCGCGTCGGGCGGCGAGTACGAGCAGCTTGCACAGGACGCGGGCTGGCTCGCAGGTCCCGAGACCGTGGACTCGGTGCTGAGCCTGATCGAGGAAGGCAAGTGGTACCTCAGCTCAGAGGACTACACGCAGGAGTGGATCGGTGCGATCATGACCCTGCTCGCCGACGGCCAGTTCGTCGAGGAACTGCCCGAGCAGGACGCCGCCTTCCTCGCGCCCGGCACGCTGACGGCGTCCGAGTGAGGCGGGCCGGACCACGCTGGCACGCGACATGACCGACCTCACGCGATCCCGGAGACTGATGCTCAATGCCGCGCCCGTCGTGGTGGGCATCGGTCTGTGGTGGACGATCACGACCTTCGTGCTCGTCCAGCCCCGGCTGTTCCCGCCACCCCAGGACGTACTGGCCGAATTGCTGCGCATCCTGTCGAACGACGGCCCGCTCGGCCCGACCTATGCCCATGCCGGTGCCACCCTCCTGCGGCTTCTGACCGCCTGGTCCATCGCCTTCGTCATCGGCACGCTGCTCGGCGTGCTGGCCGGGCGCAGGCGGCTGGTCTTCGACTTCATGGCCAACCCGGTGTGGATCGCCATGTCCGTTCCCTCGGTGGTCTGGGTCTTCATCCTGCTGGTGCTCTTCGGCATCGAGAACATCGTGCCGGTCTCGGCGCTCGTGCTGCTGCTCACCGCGCCGGTCTTCCTCGGCACCGCCGAGGGCGTGCGGGCGATCTCGAAGGACCTGCTCGAGATGTGCGACAGCTACCACGTTCGGGGCTGGCAGCGCCTGACCGGGTTCTACCTGCCCTCCATCGCTTCCTACATGGTGGCCAACGCCCGCGTCTCGTTCGCCTATGGCATCCGCATCGTGCTGATCGCCGAGGTGATCGGCCTGCCGAACGGCGTCGGGATCCTCGTGGCCTACTGGTCGGACACTCTCTTCATGGCCCCCATCGTGGCGTGGGGCATCCTGCTCACCGCCGTCGGCATGGCGGTCGACCTGCTGGTCTTCGGCCCGCTCCAGCGCCGGATCCGACAGGAAAGCGAGCTCTCCCGATGAGCCCGCGCAACGCAAGGTATCGCTGAATGATCCCCAAGGTATCCCTCGACAACATCGACCTGTCCTTCCCCGACGCCAGCCGCCCCGACGGGCGCAAGGTGATCTACGAGGACTTCTCGCTGCAGATCGAGAAGGGCAGCTTCACCGTCCTGCTCGGCCCCTCCGGCTGCGGCAAGTCCACCCTGCTCAACATCATCAACGGTCTGCTCAAGCCCAACACCGCCAGGGGCATCGTCATCGACGGCACCGACCTGCGGTCCGAGCCGGACCTGTCGCGGCAGATGGCCTACGTGTTCCAGGGCCCGCGGCTGCTGCGCTGGAAGACGCTGGCAGAGAACGCCGAGTTCGGCCTGCGCGGTCTGGGCGTCCAGCCCCGGGAAAAGTGGCGCGAGCTCATCGACAAGTACTTCCGCGCCGTGGGTCTTGGCGATGCGCAGCACCTCTACCCGCACCAGGTTTCGGGCGGGATGCGCCAGCGCGCCTCCATCGTGCGGGCCTGGGTGAACGAGCCGCAGATCCTGCTGATGGACGAGCCCTTCAGCCACCTCGACGAGATCACAGCCGCCGAGATGCGCCGGATCCTCACCAACCTCTGGACCTCCGAGGAAGAGCGCCGGACCATCGTCTTCGTCACGCATGACATCTCGGAGGCGGCGCAGCTTGCCACCGACATCATCATGCTGACCCCGGCGCCGTCCAAGATCTGCCTGCGCCGCAAGGTCGACCTGCCGTGGCCGCGCCGGATGGACAGCGACGAGGTGATCGCTGTCGAAAAGGAACTCCGCCACGCCTTCGCCGAACGCGCCGGCATCGGGTTCTGAAGCAGATGGTCCGCTTCGACACCTCCGCCGCGCTGGCGCAGATCGCCTCCATCGTGGTCCTCCTCGCGCTCTGGGCCGCCGCCGCCATCATCGTCGACATGCGGGCGCTGCCCGCACCGTGGCTGGTCTTCGCCACGCTGGGAGAGCTCATCGTCAGCGGACAGGCCTTCGCCCCGCTTGGCGAGACGCTGGGGCGCACCCTCGCGGGCTTTGGCCTCGGCATGGTGCTCGGCACCGGCTACGGCATCGCGGCGGCGCTGTCGCGCACCTTCCGCGAGCTGACGCTGTGGCTGCTGCAGATCTCGATCTTCACGCCCACGCTGATCCTGATCTTCCTGTTCCTGATCTCGCTGGGGCGGACCAACCTCACGGTGATCGTGCTGGTCGGGCTCGTGGTGATGCCGGTGGTTGGCACCTACATCCGCGACGCCATGGGCGATTTCGAGGACGAGCTGACCGAGATGGCGGACTCCTTCAAGATCGGCCTGCGCGAACGGGTGACCGGGATGTACCTGCCCTTCCTCGTGCCGCCGCTGCTGGCCGCAGGCCGGGTCGCCTTCACCCTTGCCTGGAAGGTCGCCTTCCTGTCCGAGATCTTCGGCTTCCCGAACGGCATCGGCTGGCAGGTCAAGACCGGCTATGACATCTACAACATCCAGCTGCTGCTCGCGTGGCTGATGCTGTTCATCTTCGTGCTGCTGATCGCCGAACAGCTGATGCGACTGGCGCAGCGCCGTTTCGTCAAATGGTAGGCTCCGCCCTGCCCGTACTCACCCAAAGAGGCCCCGCATGACCTTCAAGCCCCTGTTCCACCTTGCCTATCATGTCGACGATCTCGACGCCGCCGCGCAGTTCTACGAACAGACGCTGGGGTGCAGGCGCGGCCGCAGCACCGAGACGTGGATCGACTACGACTTCTTCGGCCACCAGGTCTCGCTGCACCGGGGCACGCCCTTCGCGAACGCCGCCACCGGCAAGGTCGGCGATCACATGGTGCCGATGCCGCATCTCGGCGCCGTGCTGCCGCTGCCGCTCTGGCGCGAGCTTTCGGAACGGCTGACCGAGGCCGGGACGGAATTCATCATCCCGCCCTCGGTCCGTTTCGAGGGCCAGCCGGGGGAGCAATGGACGATGTTCTTCCGCGACCCCGCCGGCAATCCCATCGAGCTCAAGGGCTTTGCCAGCGAAGAGGCCGTCTGGGCAGCATGAGCACGCCCGTCCCCTTCGTGACCTCGCTTGCGGCCGGGCCCGCCGCCGACTGGCGACGGGCGCTCGGCGCCGCGTTGCCCGGGCACCGGATCTGCGCGCCGGAGGAGCTTGATGCCACCGAGCGCGCCGCCGTGAGGGTTGCCGTCGTCGCCAACCCCGACCCCGCCGCGCTTGCCGCGTTTCCCGCGCTCGAATGGGTGCACAGCGTCTGGGCCGGGGTCGAGCGGCTGGTCGGCACGCTGGACCCGCAGATCCGCATCGTCCGGCTGGTCGATCCCGACCTCGCGCAGGTCATGTCCGAAGGCGTGCTGGGTCACGTGCTGTACCTGCACCGCCGCATCCCCGAGTATCTCGCCCAGCAGCGGGCGGAGACGTGGCGCCAGCTCGAGCAGGTTGCAGCGTCCCGGCGCTGCGTGGCGGTGCTCGGGATGGGGCATCTCGGGCAGCATGCGGCACGTGCGCTCCGGGCTGTCGGCTTCGAGGTGCTTGGCTGGTCGCGAACCCGCAAGACCGTGGCCGGCGTCGAGACCTTCGGCGGCACCGGGACCCTGCCCGGGGTGCTTGCCCGCGCCGACATCGTCACCGTGCTGCTGCCGCTGACCGACGCGACGCGCGGCCTTCTGGATGCGCCGATGCTGGCGCACTGCAAGCCCGGCGCCGCGCTCGTCAACGTTGCACGCGGACCGATCGTCGACACCGCCGCCCTGCTAGACGCACTCGGTCGCGGCGCGCTCTCGCATGCGGTGCTCGACGTCTTCGACACCGAACCCCTGCCGCAGGGCGATCCGCTCTGGTCGCACCCGTCGGTCACCGTGCTGCCCCACGTGGCCGCCCCCACCAACCGCGACACCGCCAGCGCCATCGTCGCCGGGAACCTCGCGGCCTACTTCCGGGACGGCACCCTGCCCGAGGCCGTCGACGGCGCGCGCGGCTACTGAGCGTCCCCTCCTGACCGGACTGACGTTTTCTTCAGCGTCGCGTCCCCCGTCGCGACGCACTTCGTGCCCGCGCCTTGAGCTCTCCGCCGCCGCTCCGTAGCGTTCGCAAACCAACGGTGGACAGGGGCTTTCCGATGCGGCGCAGACTTCCTTCCCTCAATGCCCTGAGGGCATTCGAAGCCTCTGCGCGCACCCTGAGCTTCACCGCAGCCGCCGCCGAACTCAATGTCACGCAAGGCGCGATCTCGCGCCACGTGCGTGCGCTCGAAGCCGAGATCGGCGTTGCGCTCTTCGTCCGCAGCGTGCGCCGCATCGACCTCACCCACGAGGGGCACGTGCTGTTCCGCGGGGTGCGCAGCGCGCTGGACCAGCTCGAGCAGAGCGTCGGGCGGGTCGACCGCCGGACCGCCGGCGGTGTGCTGACGATCAGCGCCCTGCCGACCTTTGCGATGAACTGGCTGATGCCCCGGCTCGAGGATTTCTCCACCACCAACCCCGCCATCGAGGTCCACCTTCTGACCGGCATCGGCGCCGTGGACTTCTCGCGAGAGGATACCGACCTCGCGATCCGCGTCGGCACCCTCGGCGATGGCGACGCACCGGCGAATTCGGCCCGCATCGACCTGAAGATGACCGAGCGGCAGGAGGGCTGGCGCGCCCACCGTCTCATGGCGGACGAACTCGTGCCCGTCGGCACCGCCAGGGTGATGCGCGGGGTGGATTCTCCCGCCGATCTGCTGACGCGCCGGCTCCTGCACATGGCCACCCGCGCCAATGCCTGGGCGGACTATCTCGGCGCCACGGGCATCCCGCATGAGGTCGCCAACGAGGGCCCGCGGTTCGGCCATTACTTCATGGTGATCGAGGCCGCCCGCCGCGGCGACGGGATCGCCGTCGTGCCCAAGGTCCTCGTCGAGGACGACCTCGCCTCCGGCCGCCTCGTCACGCTTCAGGGCGACCCGGTGCCAAGCGCCGGGGCCTACTACCTGCTGTGTCGCGAACACCAGTGGCAGCTGCCGGTCATCAAGGCCTTCCGGACCTGGATCAGCGGTCAGGCGAAGCTCTACGCCACCGCCCGCCCCTGACGGCCAGCGCCGCCTTCAGAACACCACCTGCACCTTCACCGCCTTGCCCCGGTCGAGCGCCAGATCCATCGCCGCCTGCACCTGATCGACCGGCAGGCTGTGGGTGACGATCGGTGCGAGGGTGAGGGTGCGGCTGTTGATGAGCTCGACGGCCTGCCCGAACTCGGCATCGAAGCGGTGGGTGCCGACGAGGTTCAGCTCCTTGGCCACCAGCATGTTGAACGGCACCGGCGTATCGCCCATCACGCCCACCTGCACGATGGTGCCCAGCGGGCGGGTGCAGGCGATGGCCGAGCGGATCGCGGGGCCCGCGGCGGAGCATTCGAAGCACAGGTCGAACTGCCCCTTGTCGGCCTCGTACCCGGTCAGCGCCCCGCCGTCGGTGGCGACGTTGATGGCACGGGTTGCGCCCACTGCCTTCGCCACCTCCAGCGTCGCGTCCTGCAGGTCGGTCACCACGATCTCGGCGGCGCCGAAGTGCTTCGCCAGCGCCACGCAGAGCGCGCCGATGGGGCCCGCGCCGGTCACCAGCACGCGCTTGCCCTCGAGCGGGCCCGCGATCTGCATCGCCCGCGTCACGGCGCGGCAGCAGACGGCCAGCGGCTCGGCCAGCGCCGCCTCCGCCATGGGCACGCCCTCGGCGATCGGGTGACATTGCGCGGCGCCGATGGCGATCCGGTCGCGGAAGAAGCCCTGCTCGTGCGGCAGGAACATCGCCGAGCCCTTGAAGCGCATGTTCATGCAGTGCTGGTGCGCGCCCTCGCGACAGAACCGGCAGGCGCCGCAGGGATGCGACGGGTTCACCGCCACCCGGTCGCCCACCGAAAGCCCCTCGACGCCCTCGCCCAGCCCGACCACCGTGCCGGCCGCCTCGTGGCCGATGATGATCGGCTCGCGCACCCGGATCGTGCCGATGCCGCCATCGGTGTAGTAGTGGATGTCGGAGCCGCAGATCCCTCCGGCGCCGATCGCGACGATGACCTCGCCGGGGCCGGCGGTCGGGTCTTCGAGGGTTTCGACGCGCAGGTCCTTCCGGCCGTGCAGGCGAGCGATGCGGATCGTCATGTGAACCGTCCTAGTTGCTGAGAAGCGAGGGGAGCCAGGTGCTGAAGAACGGGATGTAGGACACCAGCAGCAGCACGATGATGTTGGTCAGGATGAACGGCCCGATGGCGCGGGTCACCTGCCACAGCGACACCCGGCCGATGTCGGCGCAGATGAACAGGCAGACGCCGACCGGCGGCGTGGTCAGGCCGATCATCAGGTTGAGCACCGCGAAGACCGCGAAGTGCAGCGGATCGACCCCGACCCCGGTGGCCAGCGCCAGCAGCGGACCGAAGAGGATGATCAGCGCGGCGATGGTCTCCATGAACATGCCGACGAAGAGCAGCACGAGGTTGATCAGCAGGATCACGAGGAACTTGTTGTCGGTGACGCTGAGCACCGAGTCCGCGATCATCTGCGGGATGCGCTCGGAGACGAGGATCCAGCCGAACACGTTGGCGAGGCCCACCAGCACGAGGATGGCCGCGGCGGAGACGGCGCTGTCGATGACGATGCGCGGCACGTCGCGCAGCTCGAGCCCGCGGTAGACGAAGGCGCCGACGACGAAGGCGTAGATCGAGGCGACCACGGCGGTCTCGGTGGGGGTGGCGAAGCCGATCAGCAGGCCGCCGACGATGAAGGCGGTCATGGCGACGGCCCAGAACGCGCCGAGGAAGGCCTTTCCGAGCTCTCCGAAGCCCTGCCACGGCTGGCGCGGGAAGTTGCGGCGGCGGGCGATGATCCAGGCGGTGATCATCATCGCCACCCCCATCAGGATGCCCGGCAGCGCGCCGGCGATGAACATCTTGCCGACCGAGATGCCCGACAGCGTGCCCACGATGATCATCGGCACCGAGGGCGGGATGATCGGCCCCACGGTCGAGGAAGCAGCGGTGATCGCGGCGGAGAAGTCCGCCGGGTAGCCAGCCTTCTTCATGCCCGGGATCATCATGCCCCCGATCGAGGCGGCGTCGGCGGCGGCGGTGCCCGAGATGCCGCCGAACAGCATCGAGGCGGCGACGTTGGTCAGGCCCAGCCCGCCGCGCATCCAGCCGACCATGGCCTGCGCCAGGCGGACGATGCGCCCGGTGATGCCGCCGGCGTTCATCAGGTTCCCGGCAAGGATGAAGCCCGGGATGCAGAGCAGCACGAAGGTGTCCATGCCCGCGTACATCTTCTGCGGGATCACCACGAGCGGCATGCCCTTGAACGACAGGTAGGCGAGCGACGAGACGCCCAGCGTCACCGCGACCGGCAGGCCGATGACGAGACCCGCAAGGAAGCAGGTCAGAAGGATGGCGAGTTCCATGTCAGGCGTCCTCTTCGAGACGGTCGGGTTTGCCGTCGGTCGTTCCGGTGAGCATTCCGACCACGCGCAGCGCGGCAAAGAAGCTCAGCGACAGCAGCGCCACCAGCACCGATGCGTGGATCCAGTCCATCCGCACGCCCAGCGAGGGCGCGGTCTGGCGCGCGCCGATCGAGACGTAGAGCCAGGTCGCGTTGACCAGCACGAGGCCGAAGGCGCAGGTGATGACGGCGCAGAGCAGCCGCAGCAGCCAGGCCAGCTTCTCGGGCAGCGCCTCGCAGACGATGTCGACGTTGACGAGGTTGCCCGAGCGGTAGCTCAGGCCGACCCCGAAGGCGGCGAGGTAGAGCAGCGCGAAGCGGGTCAGCTCCTCGGTCCAGACGACCGAACTGATAACGCCCGAACGGCCCAGAAGCTGCACCACCACGGCCACGATGATGACCATGAAGGAGACGCCGGTCGCGGCTCGGGCGATGACGGTCAGGACCGCGGTGAACTTTTCCATGGTCGTCCTCGTCGGGAGGGGGAGAGGGATCTGTGGCCGCGGCGCGCAGCACCGGACCGGAGGGGAGGCGGGCCCTGCAACAGGGTGCGGGCCCGCCGGAAGATCGGGAACGGATCCCCGGCCGGTCACTCGGCGAAGAGCTGCTCCACGTCGGGACGGATCTCTTCGGCGACCGAGCTCAGCACCGCTTCCTTGGCGGCGGCGGCGAAGGCCGCGCTGTCGACCTCGACGAACTCCATGCCAAGCTCCTCGAGCTGCGTCTGAAGCTGCTCCTCGTCCGCGAGGAACTGCTCACGCTCCCAGGCCTGTGTCCGCGAGGCGGCTTCCATCACCGCGGCCTGATCCTCTTCCGACATCTGCTGCCACGCCATGTCGGACAGCGTCAGGTAGATCCACGACCGCACGTGCTGGGTCAGGTTCACGTAGTCCTGCACCTCGTTGAAGTTGGCCGACTTGATCAGCGCCAGCGGGTTCTCCTGCGCCTCGATGGTGCCGTTCTGCAGCGAGGTGAAGACCTCGGAGAAGGCCATCGGCGTCGGGTTCGCGCCAAGCGCCTTCCAGACGTTGAGGAACAGCGGCACGTTGGGCACGCGCATCTTCAGCCCGTTCAGGTCGTCGGGCGAGGTGATCGGCCGGTTCGAGGTCAGGTTGCGCGGGCCGCGGGCGAAATAGGCGATCGGGCGGATGCCGACCTTCTCGATGATCTGCTGCTCGATCTTGTCGCCAAGCTCGCCGCCGGCCACCGCGTCCATGTCCTCGAGCGTCTTGTAGCCGTAGGGGATCGCCAGCAGCGCCGCCATGGGCGCGTAGTTCTGCAGCGACTCGCCGGTGATGGTCATGTCGGCGGTGCCGAGCTGCATGCCGTTGATGACGTCCATCTCCTTGCCGAGCGTCTCGTTCGGATAGACCTCGACCTCGATGCGGCCGTCGGTCAGGGCGGCGACCTCCTCGGCGAATTTCATCGAGGCCTTGTGCCAGATGTTGTCCTCGTTGGCCGGGTGACCGAGCTTGAGGGTCATGTCGGCGGCCATCGCCGACGCGGTCAGCGCGACGGTCGCGATCCCGGTGAGCATGAGGGTCTTGAGAGACTTGGTGACGAACATGGTTTCCTCCCTTTCATTCGCCTTGAAATTTTCGCGACTATTCCCCTGAGGGGTCGAAATAGTCGGGAAAGTCTTCACGGATCGCGGGCAGGTCCTGCAGGATCATCTGCAGGTGCCCGCGCATCGCCTGTTCCGCAGCCTGCGGGTCATGCGCCTCGATGGCGTCGACCACCGCGTTGTGCTGCGTGATGAGGTGGGCCAGCGGGAAGTTGATCGACGTCATCTGCCGGACCCGGTCCATCTGTGTCTTCATGCCCTCGATCACCGCCCAGGCATTGGGCCGGCCTGCGGCCTGCGCCAGCGTGCGGTGGAACATGTCGTCGAGCGGCACGAAGGCCGCCGGGCGGTCGTCGACGAGCCGCTGCTGCGCCTGGATCTGCTCGCGCAGATCCTCGACCAGCCCCGGGGCGGGATCGGCGGCGCAGGCCTTGACGATATCCGCCTCGACCGCCTCGCGGACGAAGCGCGAATCCATCACCGCCTCGAGGGAAATCTTGCGCACGAACGACCCGCGCTGCGGGCGGATCTCGAGCAGACCCTCTTCGGCAAGCTTGATGAAGGCCTCGCGCACGGGCTGGCGCGAGATGCCGAAACGGGCGCCGATCTCGGCCTCGGAGAGACGCACGCCGGGCTTGAGCTGGTTGCGGATGATGGACTGGCGCAGAGCAGCGGTGAGCTGCGGCCCGACCGGTGCCGACAGGTCCAGATTTCCGATGTCGAGCGACTCGATGCCCATTGCAGTCCTCCCTTGCCACCGCACCGTGCTGCATACTACCATACTAGTCAACAGAATTCTGATCTGCTATGGATTGGCAGTAAGAAGGGCCGATCTAGGGCCATGACTTCCGAGGGAGGAATTAGCGATGCGTCAGACTTGGCGTTGGTTCGGTCCGCGGGACCGTGTGAGCATCGACGACATGATGCAGGCAGGCGTCGAAGGCGTGGTTTCCGCGCTGCACCATGTGCCTACGGGCGTGGTCTGGACCCCCGACGAGATCGCGCAACGCCAGCGCGAGATCGGCACCCGCAAGGACGGCCGGCCCTCCACCCTGAGCTGGGACGTTGTCGAATCGCTGCCGGTCTCCGAGGACATCAAGAAGCAGAAGGGCGACTGGAAGACCCACATCGAGAACTGGAAGGTCTCGATGCGCCACCTTTCCGAGGCCGGGATCGAGGTGATCTGCTACAACTTCATGCCGGTGCTCGACTGGACCCGCACCGACCTCGCATGGGAACGGCCCAACGGCGCGCGCTGCATGCGCTTCGACCTGATCGACTTCGCCGCCTTCGACATCCACATCCTGCAGCGCGCCGGCGCCGCCGGGCAGTTCCCCGATGACGTGGTCTCTGCCGCGGCCGAGCGCTTCGCCGCAATGGACGATGCCCGCCGCGAGCAGCTCGCCGGCAACGTCGTCTTCGGCCTGCCCGGCGCCGCCGAGACATTCACCCTCGAGGACGTGCGCGCGCATCTCGCCGAGTACGACAGCATCTCGGAAGAGCGCCTGCAGGGGCACATGATCGACTTCCTCACCGAGGTCGCCCCGCTGGCCGAAGAGCTCGGCGTGCGGCTCTGCTGCCACCCGGACGACCCGCCCTTCCCGCTGCTCGGCCTGCCGCGGATCATGTCCTCCGGGGCGCATTACCGCAAGATCCTCGACGCGGTGGACACGCCCGCCAACGGCGTCACGCTCTGCACCGGCTCGCTCGGCGCGCGGCCCGACAACGACACCGTCGCGATCTTCCGGGCGCTGGCCGACCGGGTACATTTCCTGCACCTGCGCAACGTCGCCATCGAGGGCGATGCGGTGATGAACTCCTTCTACGAGGACGAGCACCTGAGCGGCCACACCGACATGGTCGCCATGGTGCGCGCCATCGTCGCCGAGGAAGCCCGCCGCAAGGCCGAGGGCCGCGCCGACTGGTCGATCCCGTTCCGCCCCGATCACGGGCAGGACATCCTCGACGACATCGGCCGCGAGGCCCAGCCCGGTTACCCGGCCATCGGGCGCCTCAAGGGGCTGGCCGAGCTGCGCGGCCTCTACCACGCCTTCCAGCACCCTCTCGTCGCGGAGGCCTGACATGCGGCTGACCTCTCTCGGGCAGGTGCCCGCCGGTCTGCGCCCCGGCTACGATCCGGCGGCGCACGGGGTCGGCATCGTGCATCTCGGCCTCGGCGCCTTTCACAAGGCGCATCAGGCGGCGCTGACCGATCTCGCGCTGGCGGCCTCGGGCGGCGACTGGCGCATCCTCGGGGTGTCGCTGCGCTCGCCCAGGGCGTCGGGCGAGCTGCACCCCCAGAACGGGCTCTACACGCTGATCGAGAAGGGCACCGAGGGCACCACGGCCCGGGTCATCGGCGCCATCGCCGATGCGGTCTGTTCCGCCGGCGACCCCGAGCCGGTGCTCGCCGCGATGGCGTCAGAGGCGACGCGGATCGTCTCGCTCACGGTCACCGAAAAGGCCTATGGGCTCGACCGCGCCGCGCAGGGCTGCGACCCGTCGCACCCGGCGGTGGCCGCCGACCTCGCCACGCCCCGCGCGCCGCAGGGCGTGCTCGGCCTGCTGACCGAGGCGCTGCGCCGGCGCCGCGAGGCGGGACTCGCGCCCTTCACCGTGCTCTGCTGCGACAACCTGCCGGAAAACGGCGTGCTGCTGCGCGGCGCGGTGGTCGATTTCGCCCGCCGCCTCGATCCTGCGCTGTCGGCCTGGATCGCCGGCGAGGTCGCCTTTCCCTCGACCATGGTCGACCGCATCACCCCCGCCGCGACCGGGGCCACGCGCGCCGAGGCCGCGACGCTCCTCGGCTGCGACGATCTTGCCGCGGTCGAGACCGAGCGCTTCTTCCAGTGGGTGGTCGAGGACAGCTTCCCGCTCGGCCGCCCGGACTGGGAGGCCGCCGGCGTGATCTTCACCGATGACGTCTCGGCCTTCGAGGCGATGAAGCTGCGGATGCTCAACGGCACCCATTCGATGCTGGCCTATGCCGGGTTCCACGCAGGCGACGCCTACGTGCGCGACGTCATGGCCGACGCCCCCCTCGCGACGCTTGTCCGCCGCCATCTCGCCGCCGCCGCCGCGACGCTGCCCCCGATCGAGGGCATCGACACCGGCGCCTATGCCGAGGCGCTGCTGCGCCGGTTCAAGAACCCCGCCATCGCGCACGAGACCTTCCAGATCGCCATGGACGGCTCGGAAAAGATGCCGCAGCGCATCTTCGCCGCCATCCCCGACGCACGGCGCGCCGACCTGCCGGTGCGCGCCTTCGCCTTCGCCACCGCCGCCTGGCTGCGCCACGTCTCGGGCCGCACGCATGACTGCGCGCCCTACGACCTGCGCGACCCCATCGCGGACCGGCTCCACGCCCTCGCGGCGGGACAGGACGCGGCGGGCATCGTGGCGGGCCTGCGCGGAACCGGGATCCTCCCCCCCGCCGTCGCCCGCGACGATGGCTTCTGGGCCGAGGTGACCGGGATCCTCGCACCGATGCTGTCGCAGCCGATGACCGACGTCATCGCCCGGGAGGCCGCGCGCGCGTCCGGGGCGTGATCTTCGACGGCGGACCGGACCCCGGCCCGTCCGGAAGGGCGCTCCGGCAGGTGACGGGCCTCCCCGGCGCCGTTCAGCCCTTTCCCTTGAACACCTCCGCAAAGCGGTCCCGCAGCATGTTCTTCTGGACCTTCCCCATCGTGTTCCGGGGCAGTTCCGAGACCACCTCCAGCCGTTTGGGATGCTTGAACTTCGCCAGCTTCTCGCCCACCGCCGCCTGGATGGCGGTCAGGTCGGGCGTGGTGCCCGGTTCTGCCACGAGCACCCCGACCACGCCTTCGCCGAAATCCGGGTGGGGCACGCCGATCACCGCGCTTTCGAGCACGTTGGGCTGGTCGTCGAGCACCAGCTCGACCTCCTTGGGATAGATGTTGTAGCCGCCCGAGATGATCAGGTCCTTGGCGCGGCCGACGATCTGGACATAGCCGTCCGGGTCGATGACCCCGATGTCGCCGGTGATGAAGAACCCGTCGTCGCGCAGCTCGGCCCGGGTCTTCTCGGGCATCTGCCAGTAGCCCTGGAACACGTTGGGCCCGCGAACCTCGATGATCCCGGCCTCTCCGTCCGGCAGGGTGGCGCCGGTCTCGGCGTCGGTGATCTTCAGCTCCACGCCCGGCAGCGGGTAGCCCACGGTGCCCGCGCGACGCTCGCCGTCATAGGGGTTCGAGGTGTTCATGTTGGTCTCGGTCATGCCGTAGCGCTCGAGAATGCGGTGCCCCGTCCGGGCCTCGAAGGCGCGGTGGGTCTCGGCCAGCAGCGGCGCCGAGCCCGAGGTGAAGAGCCGCATGTCCCGGCAGAGCGCGCGCTCGAAGCGCGGATCGTCGAGCAGCCGGGTGTAGAAGGTCGGCACCCCCATCATCGAGGTCGCACGGGGCAGGAAGCGCAGCACCGTCTCCACGTCGAACTTGGGCAGGAAGATCATCGCGCCGCCGGCGGCGAGCATCACGTTGGAGGCGACGAAAAGGCCATGGGTGTGGAAGATCGGCAGCGCGTGCAGCAGCACGTCATCGGCGGTGAAGCGCCATTCCTCGACCAGCGTCAGCGCGTTCGAGAGCAGGTTCGACTGGCTCAGCATCGCCCCCTTCGAACGGCCGGTCGTGCCGGAGGTGTAGAGCAGCGCCGCGAGGTCGTCCCCCGAGCGCGCCAGTGGCGCGAAGCGCTCGGGCTGGGCGGCGGCTGCGTCCGACAAGGTCCCCTGCCCGGCCCCGTCCAGCGTCAGCACCCGGGCGGAGCCCGCGATGCCGCGCACGATCTCGGCGTCGGCGGGATCGCAGATCACCGCGCTCGCCGCGCTGTCGGAGATGAAATACTCAAGCTCGTCGGCCTTGTAGCCGGTGTTGAGCGGCAGGAAGACCACGCCCGACATCACGCAGGCGGCATAGAGCGCCAGCGCCTCGGGCGACTTGCCCACCTGCACCGCCAGCCGGTCGCCGGGGCGAAGGCCCGCCTCGGCGAGGGCGCCCGCCTGCTGCGCGGCAAGGCGGTGGAACGCGTCCCCGGAGAGGGTGCTCCCGTCGGGCAGGATCAGGAAATCGGATGCGCGCCCGTCGAGCGGCGCGATCAGACGGTCATAGAGCGGGTTTGCCAAAGTCATATCTCCCTTCACGCCGCAACCGGCGCCTTGACCAGCGCGCGCACCGCCTTGCTGGCCACAACTTCCTTCTGGCCGACGAACCGTTCGTGGTTCTCGGCGAAACTCTCGGCCTCGTAGCGATAGTTCACCATCGCCCCGGCGCTCTCGGACAGCCCCTTGGAGGACATGTCCGCCCCGGCGTGCACCGCATGGACATAGGCCCCGTTCCCGAGATGGAAACGCGCCACCGGGTCGTAGGGCATGCCGTCGTCGCGCTTGGCGGTCAGCAGGAACTGCGCCGCCGCCGCCTTCAGCCCGTCGTCGTCCAGCCCGTTCGGGTCGATCCCCTGCTCGGCCATCCACCGCGTCAGGGTCGGGATGGGCGACAGGGTCACGAAGGTCTTGAGGTTCGGCAGCTCGGCCGAAAGATCCTCGGTCACCTGCTTGATCAGCGAGTTGCCGAACGAGATCCCGGCAAGCCCGGCCTGGCAGTTCGAGATCGAGTAGAACACCGCCGTGTCGGCCTCGACCGCTTCCATCGATGCGCGCGTGTCCTTCAGCAGCCCCTGCACCGAATTGGGAATGCCCTTGGTCAGGGCCACCTCGACGAACACCAGCGGCTCGTCCGGCATCGCCGGGTGGAAGAAGGCAAAGCAGCGCCGGTCCGAGGGTTCGACCCGGCGACGCAGGTCCTCCCAGGAATCGATCGCGTGCACCGCCTCGTAGGCGATGATCCTCTCGAGGATATGGGCCGGGCTCTCCCAGTTGATCCGGCGCAGCACCAGGAAGCCCCGGTTGAACCACGAGGCGAAGAGGTGCTGGAAATCGAGGTCGATCCGGGCCCGCGGATCCTTGCGCGGGATCAGCCGCAGCAGGTCGCCGCGCATCGCCACGAGCTGCGGCGTCGCGCCCGGCACCCGGTTGAGCCGCCGCGCAAGCTCCTGTCGCCGGGGCTCGGCGGCCCTCAGGAAGGCGCCGTAGGTCGACTGGCTCTGCTCCATCTCGAAGGCGTCGAGGGCGCTCCGGACCGCATCGGTGTCGATCCCCAGGTCCCCCGCCAGATGGTCGAAGAACGCAAGCTTGCCGGCGTCGTCGAGCTCGTCATAGCGGTCGAGGATCTGCGCCGCCGTGGTCATGCCCGAGATCTCGCCGCGGCCCGACAGCAGGTCCGCGATCAGCGCCTCGGTGCTCCGGGCATCGGGGCCGGCCTGCAGCCGGTTGCGGTTGGTGCGCGAGAACAGCGTCGCAAGCACATCGGACAGCAGGCTCATAGCGCGGCCCCCATGACGGCGTCGGGCAACCATGTGGCCAGCCCCGGGAACAGGCACATGAGGATGATGGCGAGGATCATGCAGCCCACGAAGGGCATGGAGCCCACCAGCACCTGGCGCAGCGAGATGTCCGGCGCGATGCCGTTGATGACGTAGAGGTTCAGGCCGACCGGCGGCGTGATCAGGCCGATCTCCATGTTGATCGTCACGATCACCGCGAACCAGTAGGGATCGAACCCTGCCGCGGTGATGATCGGCAGCAGGATCGGCGCCGACATCAGGATCACCGCGACCGGCGGCAGGAAGAACCCGGCCACCAGCAGGAACACGTTGATCACCGCCATCAGCACCCAGCGGTTCACCTCGAGCGCGGCGATCCACTGCGCGACCGACTGGGTGACGAAGAGCGACGACAGCATGAAGCTGAACACCCCCGCCGCGCCGATGATGAAGAGGATCATCACGCTTTCTCGGGTGCTGTCGCGCAGGACGACCCACAGGTCGCGGCGGCTGTACATCCGGTAGATCAGCACCGCCGCGACGATGCAGAGCAGCGCGCCCACGGCCGCCGTCTCGGACGGTGTCGCCACCCCGCCGTAGAGCGCGTAGAGCACGCCGGCGATGATCGCGAGGAAGGGCAGCACCCGCGGCAGGATCTCGAAGCGCTGCCGCCAGGTGTAGCGCGCCGAGACCAGCGCCGCGCTGGCCGCCCCGCGGCGCCAGGTGTCGAAGATGGCCCAGGCGATGAAGAGCAGCGTCAGCAGGATGCCGGGGATCACACCGGCGAGGAACAGGCGCCCGATCGAGGTCTCGGTCGCGATGCCGTAGACGATCATCGTGACCGAGGGCGGGATCAGGATGCCCAGCGTGCCGCCGGCGGCGATGGACCCCGAGGCGACCTCGGCGGGATAGCCCCGGCGGCGCATCTCGGGGATGCCCATCTTGCCGATCGCCGCGCAGGTCGCCGGGCTCGATCCCGACATCGCCGCGAAGAGCGCGCAGGCGCCGAGGTTCGAAACCACGAGCCCGCCCGGCACCTTCGTCAGCCAGCGCTCCAGCGCCTCGTAGAGGTCCGGCCCCGCGCGGGTCGAGGCGATGGCGGCCCCCATGATGATGAACATCGGGATCGACAGCAGGGCGAAGCTGTTGAGCTCCGCGTAGAACAGCTCCGGCAGGGCTTCGAGCGAGCGGCTGCCGTCGAAGATCCAGAGGAACAGGGTCGCGACGATCAGCAGGCCCACGGCCACGGACACGCCGGAAAACAGGACGATCACGGTGGCCAGCGCCACCAGAAGACCGAGCGTCAGGGGATCCATCAGTCAGGGCTCCGTTCGGGATGGGGTTCGGGAAGCGTGGTGTCGGGTCCGAAGACGGCCAGCCAGAGATCCGCCAGCAGCTGCAGCAGGTAGAGACCGAAGCCGAGCGGCACCGACAGGTAGGTGATCCAGAGCGGGAAGGCCCAGACCGACTCGGATTTCCAGCCGCGCCGCCAGGCCTGGTGGAACATCTCCCACCCGTACCAGACCATCGCGGCGACCATGACGATCGTCGCCACCATGACGAGCACGGCAAGCGGCCGGCGCAGCGATCTCGGCAGCATGTGCGGCAGCAGGTCGACGCCCACGTGGCCGCGCAGCTTCTGCACGTAGGGCAGGCCGAGCAGCGTCGCGCCGATCATCAGGTAGATCACCGCCTCGGTCTGCCAGATCGTCGACTGGCCCAGAACCCCGCGCACGAAGATCATGTGGCAGGTGATCAGCACCGAGGCGAGGATCATCAGCGCGGCGATGACCCCGAACAGGGTCGAGACGGCGCCAAGGGCGCGAAGGGCGACGGGCGGCCGGTAATCGGCGCCCGCCGTCGCGGAAGCGGCGGGCGCGTTGCTCATTCGACCGACAGCGCCATGTCGAGCAGCTCCTGCCCGCCGTCGAGCGACGCGGCAAAGGCCGGATAGGCGGTCTCCTTGGCCAGTTCACGCCAGGCGTCGAAATCCTCCGGCGTCATCTCGGCGATCTCGACACCGGCGTCGGCAAACGCCTTGGTGGTCACCTCGTCGCCGGCCTTGGCCTGCTCCAGGTACCAGGCTTCGGCCTTGGCCGAGGCATCGGTCAGCGCCTGCTGCTGCTCGGGCGTCAGCTCGTCGAAGGTGGTCTTGTTGATCAGCAGCGGCTGGTACATGAACCACAGCGCCGTGTCGCCCGCCGGGGTGTAGCACTTCAGCTGCTCGTAGAGCCGATAGCTCAGGAAGCTCTCGGACGAGGTGTTGGTCGCGTCGAGAACCCCGGTCTGCAGCGCCGAGTAGATCTCGGACGAGGCCATCGAGCTGATCGAGGCCCCTGCCCCGGCCAGCATCTCCTCGAAGGACTTGCCGGCCGCACGGATGGTCACGCCCTGCACGTCCTCGGGCTTGGTGATGCAGCCCTTGTTGGACCCGAAGCCACCGGCGAGATAGCCGTGCACCAGCGTCTTCACGTCGTCGCCGGCCATGACCTCCTCGATCTTCTCCATGAAGGGCGCGGCCGAGAGGCGCGCGGCGTGATCGTGGTTCTTCACCAGCCCGGGCATGAGCGTGAGGTTGTAGGCCGGCTGCTGGCCCCCCGCGTAGGACAGCGGGAAGATCGTCATGTCGAGCTGCCCGCGCGACAGAGGCGTGTATTGCTCGCGCGCCTTGAACAGGGTCTGGTTCGGGAAAATCTGGATCTCGAGATCCACGTCCGCCGCCTTCACCTCGTCGGCCACCATCTGCGCCACCTGGTGGCGCACGTCGCCCTCGGACCACTGGTGCGACAGCTTCAGGGTTTCCGCCCAGGCGCCACCGGCCCCCATGGCGACGACAACGGCGAGCGCGCTCGCCGCGATTCTACGTCTGGTCATCATGTTTCCTCCCAAGGCACCGCTTCTCCTCCGGGCGCCAATGTGGCCCATCAGGCAGGGGATTGCGTACCTTGTCAACCTTATCGTATACAAAAATCATGACCCTGAATATGAACCCCAGCGACGACCGCAGCCGGTCCGACCAGATCGCCCAGATCCTCGAGGACCAGATCCTCACCGGCCGCTTCGCCCCGGGGGCGCGGCTGGACGAGGCCAGCCTGGCGGAAGAGCACAGGGTTTCCAGAACGCCCATTCGTGAGGCTTTCCAAAGGCTTGCGCAGTCCGGACTGGTGGTGCAGCAGCCCCGGCGCGGGGTTTTCGTCCGCACCAGCTCGGCGGTCGAGATCCTCGAGATGTTCGAGGTCATGGCAGAGCTCGAGTCGGTGTGCGGCCGGCTCGCCGCCCGGCGCGCCACCGATGCCGCCATCGCGGAACTGCGGGCCATCAATGCGGAATGCCGGGCCGCGCGCGAGGCCAACGACGTCGATCTCTACTACCAGAAGAACGGCGTCTTCCATCACCTGCTCTACGCCCAGTCCGGCAACCGCTTCCTCGAACAGGAGGCCGCCCGCCTGCACCGCCGGCTGAAGCCTTACCGCCGGATGCAGCTGTTCCTGCGCGGCCGCCTGAAGCAGTCGATGGACGAGCACGAGGCCATCGTCGAAGCCATCGCCGCCGGCGACGCCCCCCGCGCCGCCGAACTGCTCCGCGACCACGTCGCCGTGCAGGGCGAGAAGTTCCACCACGTCATGTCCCACCTGCCGGACGCCTGACCCGCGATGCCCCCGGGACCAAGGCGCCCGTCGATACCCGTGACCGCAGCGCCCAGCCCCGGCCGGCCCCCGTCGCGAGGATCAGCGCCGCGACGGTGAGGCCCGGAAGGCGGCAAGAACGATCCGCGAGGTTGCCGTGGCCGCGCTCAGCGCGAGCCGGTTCGCCAGCAGCCGCACCGGCACCCCCTGCCCCGGATCGCCCAGCAGCTGGTCGAGCACCAGAAGCGCCGCGCCCGAGGTGACCCACCCCGGCAGCTGCGGTAGGCTGTCGGTGTCGTCGGGGAGTCTGGCGGGCTCAAAGGTCATGGCGGTGAGCCGACCCCAAGACGGCGCTTTCACCTACAGAATAGCACTAAAAGCGCCGCGCTTTTGCTGGCGCAATTATGTCCAATAAATTTGCATTATCGGACACTATGGATCAAGCTGTCCCGCAATCTCGAATGACGCGGATTTACCGGAACATGGCCGCCCAGGACCCCGACAAACCGAACAGTCCCTCCCCGGGCGATGCCACCCGAACCTTGGTCCCGGAGACTGCATCCAACACGCCCCTGCCCTCCCAAAGCGCCGGGACTCGCGCCCCTGATCGGCGCGCCAATCCCGCGACTGCCTCGGGCAACACCCTTGCCGCCTACCGCACGGACTGGACCGACTTCACCCACTGGTGCCGCCGTCACGGCCTCGATCCCCTGAGCTCCGTCCCCTGCCCCGCCCCTGGGATCGTGGGGCGCTACCTGGCCTCGCTGGCTGCCGGAGATGACCGCTCCGGCAGGCGTCCCCTCGCCGTGACCACCATCGAGCGCCGTCTCTCAGGCCTCGTCTGGAACTACGCGCAGCGCGGGCTGGAGCTGGATCGGACTGACCGCCAGATCATCTCGGTGCTGGCCGACCTGCGACGCCATCACGCGCGGCCACCGGCGCAGAAGACGGCCATCCGGGCCGGGGAGATCCTCGCCATGGTGGCCACCCTGCCCCACGACCTGCGCGGCCTCCGCGACCGGGCGATGCTGCTGCTGGGCTACGCCGGAGGGCTGCGGCGGTCCGAGATCGTGGGCCTCGACCGGCACCGGGATGACACGCCGATGAGCGGTGGCTGGGTCGAGATCGTGCCGGAGGGTGCGCTGCTGCTGCTCGCTACCAGGACCGGCCTGCGGGAGGTCGAGGTGGGTCGTGGGTCCTCGGGCCGGAGCTGTCCGGTGCATGCGCTGGAACAGTGGCTGCACGTCGCGCGGATCGACTCGGGGCCTGTCTTCGTGGCGACCTCGCGGGATGGGACGCGGGCTCTGGGACGACGCCTCAATGACCGTCACGTGGCGCGGCTGATCAAGCGGACGGTGCTCGATGCCGGGATCCGGAGCGACCTGCCCGAAGCGGAACGGCTTGCGCTGTTCTCGGGTCACAGTCTGCGGGCGGGTCTGGCGAGCTTCGCGGAGACCGATGAGCGGTCGCTGCAGACGCATCTGGGACATGCTTCGGTGGAGGTGACCCGCCGGTATCAGCGGCGAAGGGATCGGTTTCGGGTCAACCTGACGACGGCGACCGGGCTTTGAATCTGCGCGGGGCTCAGGTGGTCGCACTCGGCGTCATGGGCATTCCCCTTCGGTCTGCTCCGGAAGCTGAGAGGGCTGCCCTTTCCATCCTTGAAGCTGTCGGCTCAGCGTCCGGGTCCGGGGTACTGTCCAGAACGAACGGTTGGTCGGGCTCTCGTCCAGGGCCCCGACCAGGCCGCGAGGAGGTCTCAGCCGGTTCACAGCTGTGAACTCCTCAGGCGGCGCGGTGTTCGAGGGCCATGACCATGCGCGTCGGCGAGAAGGTTCCTTCGCTGGCCTTCTTCGCAAGGTGGCGCAGGTAGCCGCCGGGATTGCGGATCTCGGAGAAGCGCTGGAGCATGGCGCAGAGGGTCGCAGAGGCTTGTTCAGCGCCCATCGCGGACTTCGCGTCTTGCCAGGCGGAGTCGGAAATGCCGGTCATCGGGCGGATCTTGTCGGCTGCCCGGATCAGGCTCGGCCAGTCGTGGATGGGATCCGGAGTGAAGACGGCGATCTCGGAACAGGTGCCAAGGACAAGGCGCAGCGGCGGAGGTGCTGGCCGCTGCGCAGCTTTGGAGACCGTGGAGGACGGGGTCAACGGGACCGTCGCTTCGGGCACGCGGGTGTCTTGGCCATGGCATTTGATGCATGATTTTGAGGAGTGGCCCGGCTCGGTTCCGGTCACGTCGAGGGCCGGTCCCAGCGGGCGCAACGCTGCGAGGTTCGGCGCCATGGACCCGAAGGCGCCGGGAGCATTCGGGTCCGCGACCTCAGCGTTGGCGCCCGCGCGTTTGATCGCTTGTCCTTGATGGCCATCGGTCCCGGCCGCGCAGGCCTCGGAGCGACCGGTCTTCGCACCGCTTTCCGCGGCTGTCTGCGCGTCAGGCGTAGATGCGGCGGTGCGCGTGTCGGCTGGCTTCGACGAGATCTTCTGAGCGGGGTCCATTCCTTCGCCCCCTGTAGCGATGGGGGTGGTCTTCTGGAGCGTACCTGTCTCAGAACAAGCTGTAGGCTTTTCGACGGTTGTCTCGCTAACGGCTGTTGCGACGTCATCAGCTTCTTCAGCGTCGTTGACAGGTAGAGCCTCAATGCCACCCTCAGCTTTCTCAGCGTGCAGGCCAAGCCCCTCGACGGTTGAGCAATAAAGCGCATCCGTGACGAAAGCATCTTCGCATCGTGCGGTCTGTTCAGAATCTAAATTATCTTTATATGAACTCTGTTTGTGCTGCTCATTCCGGGCGTCGTTGCCGCTCATTTCAGGTGCAAAAGAGGCGAAAAGAGCGGTGGCGCGTGCCACCGCGTCGTGGAGTTCGAGCACCATGTCGCGCAGGGCGTCGACGTCGAGCTTGCGGCGCAACTGGCGCGCGGTGAGGCGGGCGAGGTCGGAGAAGGCGTCCCAGAGCGGGTCGGATTGCTCGGCGGCACCGAACTCGACCAGGGCGGCGAGATCCCGGCGCAGGAGGCTGGCGGTCTCGCGGAGGGCCTTGCGCTGCTGCTCGAGGGCGCGGGCGGCAGCGGCCTCGTCGGCGATCTCGGCGGCACGGTGGAGCAGGGGGCTCAGGTCGAAGCCGAAGGCGATCTTGGTCCCGGCGATGCGGCGGGCGTAGCGCTTTCCGTTGGGGCTGTCGCGACGGACCAGAAGGCCTGCCTCGACCAGCCGCGCGAGATGGCGGCGCATGGTCGAGCAGGGCATGCCGTTGGCGCGGGCGCAGATCGTCTCGTTCGACGGGTGGATGACCAGCGGCTCGGAGGCATCGAGCCGGGCGCCGGGATGGAAGCTCAGCAGCGCCTGCAGAAGCGTGATGTCGCGGTCGGAGAGCCCGAACCGGGCACGGGCGGCGGTGAGGTCGCGCAGGATCTGCCACTTGTCGAGCGGGCAGGGGGGAGCGGCGACCGGCTGCCGGACCTGCAATGAGGTGAGGACAGCCTTAGCCGTTCGCCCAAAAGGCGTGATGGGGTGATAACCCATGTTTTCATTCACGAAGACAAAAAAATCCCGCGCCGCGAATCGAATTCGACTTGCGGTCAAAGGCTCCGGACACTACCTTGAGGGTGCTAAGAACAAGTCAGGGTCTCGTGGAGCGTAAGCTTTGCGGGGCTCTTTCTTTGTCGGGCTCGTGCCTCCTATCTCTTTGTTATCGTTGACTGCTCAATCTTCCGCGCGGGTTTTCCAGCGCGCGTGAAGCTCTGCGATGACGGCCTGTGCCTCGGACTCGATCCAGTCGGCGAACCGCGGGTCGTCGAGGTCGATGGCCAGCCCCTTGGCGGTGCGTTTCAGGACCCCTGCCTTACGACCGTCCACCAACAGCGCCTGCCGCCGTGGCTTTGCCGCCACAGGGGTCTTGGCGCTCGCGGAGCGGGCAGGGGAGGGGGCGAGATGCTTCATCACCGCCTCGAAGGCGGCGACGGAGGCATCCTCGGGGACCGCTTCGCCACGGACCATGGCGACCTGCGCCTGGGTGTGGACGTCCTCGGCGATGCGGGCCAGCTCGTCCCGGTCGGCGCGGTTCTCCTCGATGGCGCGGGCCATGGCCTCCCACCGGGGGCGGCCGATGCCATGGGCGGCGCCGATCGCGAGCGCGAGGTCGCGCCCGATCAGCTCGGCCACGGTCAGCGCCATGGAAATCGAGGACTTGGTCACGGTCAGCACCTCGGCCACCTGGCTCTGGTTGCCGAAGCCGGTGTCGACGAGCTCGCGGGCGAAAAGCGCCTTCTCGATGAAGGAGAGATCGCGCCGGGCCATGTTCTCGGAGATCTGCGCAGTCATCGCGTCGCGCTCGTCGAGCGAGGCGACCAGCGCGCGTACCTTGGTGACCTTGTCCGAGCCGCGGATCGCCTCGAGCCGGCGGCGGCCGTAGACCAGCAGGTAGCGCCCGTCCTGTTCAGGGTTGCGGCGCACCAGGATCGGCACGGTCTGGCCGTTGGCCTCGATGGCGTCGCGCAGGTCGACCACGTCGGAGGGATCGAGGCGGTCGCGGGTGCGGTTGTCGTCGATCTGTCCGGGGTCGAGCTCCCACACCCGGTGACTGTCGACCGCGTCGCGGGCCGAGCGCAGGGCGCGGTTGCTGGCCATCATGGGTGCGCCTGCGCCGCCGGGGGTTCCGGCGGCGGCGAGGCTGTCGAGCATCGACATGCGTTTCTTGCGGGTGTCGCTCATCGCGTCTGGCTCCTCTTCGTCGCGTCCATGGTCCCGCTCAGCGCCCCCATGTCTTCTGGATCAGGGCGGCGATCTCGTCGTTGACCGCGTTGAGGCTTTCGAGAGCGCGGTCGTAGGTGGCGCGGGTGAAGGCGCTGCGGTCGACCTCGTAGAGCGTCTGCTTGGTCAGGCCGGCGTCGGAAATGGCGGTGGATTTCAGCATCGGCGCGTTCAGCACCTTCTCGGCGTACATGGTGCGCAGGAAGGCGACGATGCGGTTCTGCGGCGCGTCGGTGGGCTCGTAGCGGGTCAGCAGGTAGCGCATCCAGTCGTGCTTCATGTCGGCGCCGGATTCGGCGATCACGTCCATGAGGTCGGCGGTCATGCGCAGGAACTGCGACATCGACATGACGTCGAGCATCTCGGGGTGGATGGTGACCAGCACGCCGGTGGCGGCCGAGAGCGCCGACATGGTCAGGAAGCCCAGCTGCGGCGGGCAGTCGATGACCACGACGTCGTAACGCTCGTCGACCTGCGAGAGCACGTCCTTGACCCGGAAGAAGAACAGCCCGGCATTGCCCTGCGCCAGCGCGCGGGGGGTCTCGTGCTCGAATTCCATGAGCTCGAGGTTGCCGGGGATGAGGTCGAGGCCGGGGATGTAGGTCGGGCGGATGACGTCGGTGACCGGCACCGGGTCGTCGTAGCGGATGGCGTCGTAGAGCGTGCCGCCGTCGGGCAGGTCGAACTCGGGCTGGACCCCGTGCAGCGCGGTGAGCGAGGCCTGCGGGTCGAGGTCGATGGCAAGCACGCGGTAGCCCAGCAGGGCAAGGCGCTGCGCGAGGTGGGCCGAGCTCGTGGTCTTGCCCGAGCCGCCCTTGAAGTTCATCACGCCGATGACCTGCAGGTGGTCGAGATACTTGTTCTCGCTGCCCTCCGGAGCGAGGCGACGCCCGGGCAGGTAGTCGCCGGGCTTGCGGGCGGTCTTCTCGAGCAGGGTGCGGAGCTCGTGGATGTCGTAGACGGAATAATGCCGGCGGTTGCCGGAGGTGAGCTCGGGCGAGGGGCCCTTGCCGTCGAGATGCAGCTTGCGCAGGTAGGAATCGTTGACGCCGAGCAGGGCCGCGGCCTCGCCCGAGGTGAACTTGCGCATCTCCTTGGAGGCGTCCGGCGGGAACAGGCTCTCGGCCTGCGCATGGAGCTGCGCGGTCAGCCGTTCGGAATGTTGACGAATGACCGTATTCAGGTCTTCGTCTTCGGTGATATCCTGCATTCGCGCGGTATCCTGCTCACTGTCTGGCCCCGTGGTGACGAACGTCCCCCCGATGGCTTGTCTCTTGGTCCCGGTGCCTCGCCGGATTTTGTTATCCGTGTTCACGGTTTTTGGCGTGTTCCGGATGTTTTTCGTGACTATTGCCGACCAACCACGAGTCGCGCAAGTGGTTTTCTGCCCGAAACACCCCGCCAGGCGGCTGTAAGGGCGGGAATCTCGCCTCTTTTGTCCCGACCGGTGCCGTTGCGTCACGCGCGGGCTGGTGCAGACCGGCTGCGAGGGCACGACCCTGGGCGAGACCCTCGGGGTGGGCCGTGCCGAGGTCGGCGACATCTGCTCGTGCCCCTGCGCGGCGCAGCTGGCAGAGGTCTGACGATCTCGCCACCCGGGCTCCGGCCCGGGCGGTTGCCGCGTGAGGGCGCCGGTTTCGCCCGGCACCGTCCCGGTCCGACGCCTCTAGTGTAGAAAATGGGACAGCTCTACCGATCCGATTTCCGGACATATCTGCACGCTATGCGGGCGCCCCGGCGGGTTGATCGGAGCGAATGTCTATTTATTCAGCGCGGTTGGGGGAAATTTCAGAGATTTGGCACAGAACTGTTGCCCGGTTCGGAATCATAGTGCCAATATTGGTACAGATTTTCAAAATGGAGAGGATCCGTCCCGTGATCTCAAAAATCAACAAGTCGTTGAAGGCTTCCGTCGCCGTCGCCATCACCGCCGGCAGCTTCGCGACCGCCGCCGCGGCCGAGGACTTCCGCATGCTCGCGAGCTGGGACAGCTCCTATCCCATCGTCCCCAAGGTCGCCGACGTCTTCGCCGAGATGGTCTCCGAGGCCTCGGGCGGCGAGAGTACCATCGCAATGACCGGCCCCGAAGCCGTGCCGCCCTTCGAGCAGCTGCAGCCGGTGGCGGCGGGCGTCTTCGACATGCTCTTCACCTCGGGCGCCTACCATTCGAACGAGATCGCCGTGGGCATGGTGACCGACGCGATCCAGGCCGATCCGGCGGCGCGCCGCGACTCGGGCGCATGGGATGCGGTCGACGCGGCCTATCAGGAGATCGGGCTCAAGCTCATCGCGCTGCCGACCCTGCCCAACGGCTACAACGTCTTCCTGCGCGACCCGATCGGCGAAAGCTGCGACTTCGCGGGCCTCAAGATCCGCGGCAGCGCGACCTACACCTCGCTGATCCAGTCGCTGGGCGGCCAGCCGGTGGTGCTGCCGCCGGCCGAGATCTACTCGGCGCTGGAGAAGGGCGTGGTGGACGGCGCGGCGTGGCCGGTGATCGGCGCGCTGGACTACGGCTGGTACGAGGTGGCGAAGTACTTCCTCCGTCCCGCCTTCGGCACCGCGACCTACATGATCCTGATGAACCTCGACACCTGGAACGGCCTCGACGAGGCCGAGCAGGCGCTGCTGCTCGAGCAGGGCGAGGCGCTTGAGGTGAGCTCCATCGACACGCTCGCCGACGTCGCCGCGGCCGAGCAGACCGCGCTCGAGGAAAACGGCATGGAAGCCACCGAGATGTGCGGCGATGCGGCCGCCACCATGGAGCACGACTGGGCCGAGGGCGTCTGGGCGCTTGGCATCGAGAAGGGCGGCGCCACGGTCGAGGCCCTGAAGGCCACCGTGGACGACGCGGGCATCAACTTCTGAACCGGATCCTCCGAGGGACCCATTGCCGCTTCCGGAGCTCTCCGGGGGCGGCCTTTCCCGGTTATGCGGGCCAATGACACGACCTAGGACCCCGCGAAGGAGGCGCCCCAAGATGACGACTGAACCCCGAACGCCCGGACCCTCGGGGCCGTGGCGCGCATTGGACCTGGTGGTCGGGCTGGGCGCCTGGGCCGGGGCGCTCTGCGTGGTGGGGATCCTTGCCAGCTATTCGATCGAGGTGTTCATGCGCTACCTGCTGAACGCCCCGACCGCCTGGGCAAGCGACTTCGTGAAGTACTTCCTCTGCGGCGCCGTCTTCCTGGCCATGCCGCTGCTGACGCGCGACGGCGCGCATGTCTCGGTCACGGTGTTCAAGGGCAGGCTGCCCGCCGGGATCGAGGCCATGGCGGTGCGGCTCGGGCTGCTGATCTCGGCCGTGGTCTGTTTGATGGTGGGCTGGCTCGCGCTGCAGCAGACGCTCTACAACTACGAGCGCGGCATCGACACCATGTCGCTCATCGCGATCCCCAAGTGGATCGTCGCGGCGCCCATCGCCTACGGGTTCCTGATGTCGGGGCTGGTGCTGCTGGCGCAGCTTGTGCGGGCTGACCACAGGGTCGCGGAGGTGGCGCAATGATCACCGGGATCACTGCCGTCTTCGCGCTGACCGGCGCGCTGCTGCTGCTCTTCGGCACCGGGCTGCCGATCTTCGTCACCTTCCTGATCGTCAACGTCGGCGGCACTTTCCTGCTGCTCGGCGCCAACGGCTTCAAGTTGCTGGCGAACTCGATTTACGACACCGCCACCACCGGATCGCTCACCGCGATCCCGCTGTTCATCCTGCTGGGAGAGCTGCTGTTCCGGGGCCGGGCGCTGACCGTCATGTTCCGCTCCATCGAGGTGCTGGTGGGCCGGGTGCGCGGCCGCCAGTTCGTGCTGGCGGTGGTGCTCTCGACCGTCTTCGGCGCGCTTTCGGGCGCGGCCATGGGGGTGGCGGCGATGCTGGGCAAGACCCTGCTGCCGGGCATCAAGGAGCGCGGCGGCTCGTCGACGCTGGCCATGGGCGCCATCGTCTCGGGCGCGTCGCTGGCGCCGATCATCCCGCCGTCGCTGCTGGCGATCATCGTGGGCACGCTGGCGGGGGTCTCGATCGGCGACATGCTGGTGGGGGGCATCGTGCCGGGTCTGATGCTGGCGGTGCTCTTCGTCTCCTACATCCTGATCCGCATCCGGCTCGACCCGTCGCTCGACACCGACGCCGAGGACGTGCCGCCCGAGCGCGGCCCCGGCGACGTGCTGAAGGCGCTGCTGTCGCTTGCGCCCTTCACCATCATCGTGGGCTCGATCATGGGCTTCATCATGGCCGGCATCGCCACGCCCTCCGAGGCGGCGGCGACCGGCGTGCTGGGCGCGCTGGCGACGACGATGATCTACGAGCGGCTGAGCTTCTCTGTGCTGAAGGAGTCGGTGCTCTCGGCCACCAGGATCTCGGCGATGATCCTGCTGATCATGGCGTCGTCGAAGATGTTCAGCCAGCTGCTCGCGATGAGCGGCGGGATCTCGGCCATGACCTCGATGATCAGCGCCATGGACCTGCCGGGCTGGGCGATGCTGCTGGTGCTGATGGCTTTCCCCTTCATCATGTGCATGTTCATCGACCAGACCGCGCTGATGCTGATCGTTGTGCCGATCTATTCGCCCATCGTGGCGCATTACGGCTTCGATCCGCTGTGGTTCTGGCTGATCTTCCTCGTGAACATCACCGTCGGGGGCATCACGCCGCCCTTCGGCTATGTGCTCTTCGCGTTGCAGGGATCCGCCCCGAACGAGCCGATGACCGCGATCTTCCGCTCGGCATGGCCCTTCGTGTGGATCTTCATCCTCGGCATGGTGATCATGGCGGCCTTCCCGCCGCTGGTGACCTTCCTGCCGTCGCTGACCCGCTGAGGGTCAGCACCGGATATCCATGTCCCTGAAACGAAAGACGGCGCCCTCGCGGGCGCCGTTTCCGTCTGTCGCGGGGGGCCGTGGTCAGCGCGGCAGGGCGGGGGCCGAGGGGGCTGCGAGCGCCGCCATGTGCCCGAGCGCCGCGGCGCTGTCGATCACCGCGCCGTAGCGCATGGCGATATCGAAGAGCGCCACCGCGTGGCTAGACTGGGCGCGGTCGAAGCAGCCGTCCTCGATGGCGGCGACCTTGAAGCCGTGGCTGTAGGCGTCGACCGCGCTGGCCCGCACGCAGCCCGAGGTGGTGGTCCCGGTCAGCAGCACGCTGTCGCAGCCGAGGCGGCGGAGATGGGTGGCGGTGGGTGCCGAGAAGAAGGCCGAGGGCTTGCGCTTGTAGACCAGCAGATCGCGCGCCTCGGGCGTCAGCGCCGAGACGATCTCGTTGGCGTCGCGGTCCTCAGGCGTTGCGGGCACCTGCTCGCCGGTGCGCGAGTTTTTCCACGACCAGCTGCCCACGTCCCAGGCGTCGCCGCGGGCGCGGCCGGTGGTGTAGAGCACCGGGATCCCGCGGGCGCGGGCGGCGGTGCAGAGCGCGGCGATGCGGTCGACCGCGTCCCAGCTCTCGGCCCCGCAGGAGTTGGGCCAGCGGCGGATGCTGTCGAGGATGTCCTCGCCGGGCCGGTCGCCTGCAAAGCCCCAGGACACGTCGATGACCAGAAGCGCGGGGCGCTGGCCAAGGCCCGCAGGCCCGGTGAGCCCGGTCGTGGCAAGGCGGTCGCGATCGGCGGCAGAGAGGTAGTCGTCCCAGATCATCGGGGGATCTTTCCGTAGGCGGGCATGAGGTCGAGCCGCTTGTCGGCGCAGCCCTTCGGCAGGGCGAACATGTCGCCGGGCAGGGTGGCGACCCAGTCTGCGAGCCCGGCCGCGCTCAGCGGGTCGGCGTATTTCGCCTGCAGGTCGCAGAGCGCCATGGCGTGGCTGGCCTCCCACGCGTCGAAGCAGGCGTCCTCGGCGATGGCGACGCGCAGGTTGAGGCTGAACGCGTCGATCACCGTGGCGCGCAGGGCCCCGGCGGTGGCGCCGCCCGCGATGACGATGCCGTCGGCGCCGAGCAGGTTCAGCAGGCTCATGAGGTCGCTGTCGAAGAAGGCCGACGGCGCCTGACGGCGGATCACGATGTCGGTGGGCGCGGGTTGCAGCGCCTCTGCGAAGGCGGTCTCGGCCAGCGGGTCGGCGCCCGCCGCGCGGCCGTCCTCCTGCGGGCGGTCCCATGCGTCGGGGCGGGTGGCGCCGGTGGCGTGGATCACCGGCAGGCCCTGCGCGCGGGCCGCGGTCACCAGCGGCCGCACCGCGTCGAGTGCCGCCTGCGCCGAGGGGATGGTGTCGAGGTTGCCCTGGTTGAAGCCCACGAGCAGCAGCGCGGGGCGGGCGGGCAGGGTGCCGCGCACGCCGTAACCCGCCGCGGCAAAGACCTTGCGGTCACGCTCGGTGATGAAGTCGTCCCAGATCTTGCCGGTCATGCGGAGCCTGCGGGGAAGAGGGTTGCGTAATGTTCGGCGACGGCGCCCGGCGTGGTGATCCAGATGTCGTCGCGGTGTTCCATGATATGCGCGAGCGCCCGGCGCAGGGCACGCAGGCGGTAGGGGTGGCCGATCACGAAGGGGTGCAGCACGATGGTGTAGCAGAGCGGGTACTTCGCGCTTTGCAGCAGCATCTCGTCGAACTGGTCGATCATCATGCGCTCAAAGCTCGCCGGGCCCTCCTGCCGGAAGGCCATGACCGGGCTGTCGTTGACCTCGATGGAGTAGGGCACCGAGAGGATCGGCCGTGTGCGGGTGCGCATCCAGAACGGCTGGTCGTCCGCCGGCCAGTCGAGCACGTAGGAGAAGCCCACCTCGCGCAGCAGGTCGAGCGTGATGTCGGTCTGCGCCAGATAGGGCCCGAGCCAGCCCGCGGGGGCCTTGCCGGTATAGGCGGTGATCGCGTCGTAGGCTTCGCGGATCAGCGCCTCTTCCTCGGCGGGGGGCAGCACGTCCTGCCGTTCGGCGTTGCTGCGGCCGTGGCCGATGAACTCGTCGCCGCGGGCGATCATGCGGTCGGCGATGGCCGGGCAGTGATCGAAGAGCAGCGAGTTGAAGTTGTGCGAGGCGGGCAGGCCCATCTCGTCGAGCAGGTCGAAGAGGTACCACTGGCCGACGCGGTTGCCGTAGTCGCGCCACGCGTAGTTGCGCGAGGTCTGCGGCGCGCCGACCTGGGCGCTGTCGCTGCCGAGCCCGTCGCGGAAGCTGAACACCTCGATGTTGTTGCAGATCGCCACCGAAAGGCGCTTGCCCCCGGGCCAGGCGAAATCCGGGCGCTGGGGCAGGGGGCTGTAGTCGTAGCGGTCGTGGGTCTTGAGGGTGATCAGGCTCATGCGGCGGCCTCCCTGGCCCGGGCGCGGATGGCGGGTGCGGCCGCCAGCGCGGCGCGCACGATGTTGCGGTAGCCGGTGCAGCGGCAGAGGTTGGACGAGAGCACCTCGGTCAGGTCTTCGTCGCTCATCCCGGGGTCCTTCTCGAGCGCGCCGGTGATCAGCATGAGGAAGCCCGGCGTGCAGAAGCCGCATTGCAGTGCGTGGTTGTCGATGAAGGCCTGCTGCAGCTCGGAGAGCCCGCCCTCGGGGGCGAGCCCCTCGACGGTGCGCACCTCGGCGCCCTCGGCCTGCACGGCGAACATCAGGCACGAGCGCACCGGCGCGCCGTTGACCATGACGGTGCAGGCGCCGCACACGCCGTGCTCGCAGCCGACGTGGGTGCCGGTCAGGCGGCAATCCTCGCGCAGGGCATCGGCAAGGGTCTTGCGCGGCACGCAGGAGATCGTGCGCTCGGTTCCGTTGACGGTCAGGGTGATGTCGGTCTTGTCTGACATATCGGGGTCCTCAGGCGGTTTCGGCCGGGGCGGGCGCCCGGTTGCGGGCGGCCTCGAGCGCGCGGGTGATCACGGTGCCGGTCAGGTCGCGGCGGTACTCGGCAGAGGTCGTGGCGTCCTCCATCGGGTCGACGGCCAGCATCGCGGCGGAGGCGGCGGCACCGATGCTGGCCGCGTCGAGGGGCTGGCCCACGAGTGCGTCCTCGGCCTCGGGGATGCGGCGGGGGTGGTCCTCGATGCCGCCGAGGCCGATGCGGGCGGCGGCGACGCTGTCGCCGTCCATCTCGAGCACGCAGAGCGCCATGCCGAGCGCGAAGTCGCCGGCGCGGCGGTTGAACTCGTAGAAGCCCCAGAGCGTGTTCCCGGGCAGCAGCGGCAGGCGCACTTCGGTGAGGATCTCGTCGGGCTCGCGCGTGGTGCTCATGGGGCCATCGCTCCAGTCGGCGGCCTCCACGGTGCGGGGCCCGTCCGCCGAGAGCAGGTGGATGGTGCCGTCCAGCGTTGCGGTCACAAGGCACCATTCCGACGAGGGGTCGGCGTGGCTGAGCGAGCCGCCGAAGGTGCCGCGCTGGCGGATCGGGTAGTGGGCGATGTGCTCGGCCACCCCGTGCAGCAGCGCGCCGAGCGGCGCGGGCGCGGCGTCGGTGTCATGGAAGGTGGCGTGGCGGGTGAGGGTCGGGATCACGAAGCTGTCGCCCTCGACCCGCGGCGTGCCGAGCCCGTCCAGCGCGTTCAGGTCGATGAGCTCGGTCGCGTAGGCCACCCGGAGCGCCATCATGGGAACGAGGCTCTGGCCGCCGGCGATGACCAGCGCGCCCTCGTCGGCGCCGTCGCGCAGGCGCTGCGCGGCATCCCCGAGGCTGGTCGGTCGGTAATAGGTGAACGGCGCGGGTTTCATCACTGCGCTCCTTTTCGATAGGTCGTGTCGCCGGGAAGGCGGGCGGTCCAGTGGTCCCAGCCGCGCCGGACCGCCGCAGGGGCGGGGGTTCCGGCAAGGGCGATCTCGCCCTCGGACAGCGGGGTCACCGTGCCAAGGGTCAGGGCCGCGGTCAGGGTTTCGGCCTCGCGGCAGGCGTGGATGCAGCGGAACACCACGTCCTCGGGGCCCGTGCCCGTCACCAGCACGCCATGGCCGCGCATCAGCACGATGCGGCCCGGGGTGAGGGCGGCGGCGAGGTCGGTCGCCTGCGCCATGTCGGTCACCAGCATGTTAGTGTCGCCGAAGGACGCGCGGCTGTCCCAGAGCGGCACCTCGGCACCCATCCACGCACCGGTCTGGCTGAGCGCCACCAGCGGGCGGCCGCCCATGCAATAGGGCATGAGGGCGGCCGCATGGTGGTGGACGCTGGCCTGCGCGGTGGCATCGGCGCGGAACACGGCGGCGTGGATGAAGCGCTCGGAGAAGAGCGCGGCATCGGTGGGTTCGAGCGGGGCGCCGTCGAGGTCGAAGGGCAGGAGGTCACCGGCGGTCAGCCGCGCGGGCGCCCCGGCGCGGGCGAGCCAGAACACGCCCGGGTCCGTGGGATCGCGCAGGGCGACATGGCCGAAGACATCCATGACGCCCTCGTGCACGAGGATGCGCGTGGCGGTGACAAGCTGGTCGAGTAGCGCCTGCGGGCGGGGGATGGTCATGTCGTGTCTCCTTTCGCGGCCTTCGCCGCGCGGATGGCGGCATGCAGGGCCTGCGGCGTCAGCGGGGCCTCGGCGATCTCGACGCCGAGATCCTCGAGCGCGTGTTCCACCGCCGAGGCGATGGCGGCGGCGGTGGGGATCACGCCGCTTTCGCCCACGCCCTTCACGCCGAGCGCGTTCTGCGGGCTGAGGCTTTCGCTGTGCGCGATCTCGATCACCGGCATCTCGGCGCTACTGACCAGAAGGTAGTCGGCGAGGCTGCCGGTCAGGGGCTGGGCCTCGTCGTCAAAGCTCATCTTCTCATAGAGCGCATTGCCGAGTCCGTGGGCGAGGCCGCCCATGATCTGGCCGTCGACCATCTGCGGGTTGACCATGCGGCCGCAGTCATGGGCGAGGAAGAGCCTCGCCACCCGCACCGCGCCGGTGGCCTCGTCGACCTCGACCTCGGCGGCGAGCGCGCCGTTGGCAAAGGCCATGCCCTCGACCAGCACGCGCTCGGTGGCCTGCAGGCCAGGGGTCTCGATCCCGGGCAGGCGGTAGCCGGGCAGGCCCTCGGAGGCGGTGGCGATCTCGGCAAGCGACAGGCTCTGGCCGCTGTTGCTGCCCCTTACGACCACCCGGTCGGCCTCGATGTCGAGCGCGTCCCCGGGCAGGCCGAGCAGGTGCGACGCGACCTGCAGCACCTTGCCGCGCACGATCCGTGCGGCGGCATCGGCAGAGGCGCCGGCGACCACGGTCTGGCGGCTGTTGAAGCCGCCGAAGCCGTAGGGCTCGCGTGTGTCGCCCAGCGTCAGGTCGATGTTGGCGGGCGCGCGCCCGAGGTGGTCGGCGACGATCTGCGCCAGCGCCGTGCCGACACCCTGTCCCATGGCGGCGGCGCCGGTGTTGACCTTGACGCGGCCGTCG
>NZ_JAATOS010000300.1:0-4893 GCF_011806505.1 Salipiger sp. HF18
GTCTGCCCGCCAACCGCATAGCGCCCGGGTCCGGTCTCGGCCAGCGGCATGTTCACACCGTCGAGCGACATCGCCCCGTCCGAGAACCGCAGCCGCGCGCCGGGGGTCAGCCCCGCGCCCTGCACCACCACCCAGTCGCCGCCGAGCCGCCCCTGCGTGACGTCGGCCTGGCTTGCCACCGGGGCGGCCGGATTGCGCAGAGGAATCGGGGCCTGCGGAAGCTCGGGCGCCGCAGCACAGCCGCAGAGCACGAGCGCGAGCGCCAGCCGCCTCATGCGCGCCCCGTGCTGATGTCGTTGAAGAATTTCGCGCTCATGCCGCCTCACCCGTGGTTGCGGTCAGACTGCGCCAGCGCCTCTCCGGGTGCAAGGCCCCGTGCCGGGCGCCGTTGCGCGGATCGCAAGCTTAACAGGCCGGTAAGGCATTTGCGGCAGCATGTCCGGTCAGGAGGAGCCATGATCACCCTGCAGCCCGAGCCGCCACTGCCTGTTTGGCCCCATCCCGGCGCCCCCGGCCGTTTCGACCGCCGCAAGGGCGCCGCTCGCACCGAGGACACACCATCCGGTTTCGTCGAGATGAGGGTCGTCTCACCGCATTTCGCGCGGGTCTTCCAGCAGCAGGCGGCAGAGTCACTCCGCCCGCGCCCCTGAGGCCGTCTCAGCCGCGGAAGCCCGTCGCCACCACGAACTTCTCGGAGGAATCCGCCCGGCTCGACGGCGGCTTCACGTTGTACACCTTGTCGAAGCGCTGCTTGAGCAGGCTCTGAAGCCCCTGCTCTGCACCGCCCGCCAGCACCTTGGCAACGAAGGTCCCGCCCTCTTCCAGCACGTCGAAGGCCAGCTCCGCCGCCGCCTCGCAGAGCGAGATGATGCGCAGGTGGTCGGTCTGCTTGTGCCCCGAGGAGGACGCCGCCATGTCCGACATCACCACGTCGGCGCGGCCGCCCAGCCATTCCTTGACCTTGTCGTCAGCACCCATTTCGAGAAAATCGAGCTGGTAGATATCGGCGCCGGGCACGGGCAGAACCTCCTGCAGGTCAACGCCCAGCACGAAGCCCTGCGGCTTGTTCTTCTTCTCGCCCAGAGAATTGACCCGCGGCACCGCCACCTGGCACCAGCCCCCCGGCGCGCAGCCAAGGTCGACCACGCGGGCACCGGGCTTCAGGAACCCGAAGCGCTCGTCGAGTTCGAGGATCTTGAACGCCGCGCGGCCGCGGAAGCCCTCGTCCTTCGCGCGCTTCACATAGGGGTCGTTCAGCTGACGTTGCAGCCAGCGCGTCGAGGACAGCGTGCGTCCGCGCGCCGTCTTCACCTTCACCTTCAGGTCGCGTTGCCCGCGTCCCGACGTGTTCTTTCCCGTGGGCTTCTTCGCCATGGCCTCGTGCCGTCCTGCTGCCGTCGTGCTTCAGATCACGGGTACATGCCCCCGACGCGGCGATAGTGCAAGTTTTCTCAGCCCGCGTCCAAGGTCTCGCGCGCCTCCCTGAGCAGCCGGGCGGCCTCCGAATTCTGGATCTTGGCGATGTCGTCCTGGTATTTCAGGATGGCGCCCAGGGTGTCCGAGATCAGCTCGGGCGACAGGTCCACCACGTCGAGCGCCAGCAGGCACTTGGCCCAGTCGATGGTCTCGGCGACACCGGGCTTCTTGAAGATGTCCTCGGTGCGCAGCGCCTGCACGAAGGCCACGATCTCGCGGCTCAGCCGGTCCGCAATGCCGGGCTCGCGGCTGTGCAGGATCTCGACCTCGCGCTGGAAATCCGGGTAGTCGACCCAGTGATAGAGACAGCGCCGCTTCAGCGCGTCATGCACCTCGCGCGTCCGGTTCGAGGTCAGCACCACGATCGGCGGCTCGGGCGCCTTGATGGTGCCGAGCTCGGGGATGGTGACCTGGAAATCCGACAGCGCCTCAAGCAGGAATGCCTCGAACGGCTCGTCGGTGCGGTCGAGCTCGTCGATCAGCAGCACGGGCGCGCCGTTCTCGTCCGGCCGCATCGCCTGAAGCAGCGGGCGCTCGACCAGGTAGTCAGGCCCGAAGAGCTCTTTTTGCAGCGCCGTGCGGTCGGCCCCGCCCTGTGCCTCGGCGGTGCGGATGGCGATCATCTGGGCCGGAAAGTTCCACTCGTAGACCGCGGAGGCCGCGTCGAGCCCCTCGTAGCATTGCAGCCGGATCAGCCGTCTGCCAAGCGACGCCGCCAGCGCCTTGGCGATCTCGGTCTTGCCGACACCGGCCTCGCCCTCGAGGAACAGTGGCCGGCCAAGGCGCAGCGACAGGAAGACCACGGTGGCCAGCGCCCGCCCGCAGACATAGCCCGTATCGGACAACATGGACTGCACCGCATCGATGGTCTGGGGGTTCTGCATGTGACGGCCTCCTCCTGCCCTAGGGCTTGCCCGGCTCCGCAGCTCCGGTCAATACCCACTTGGTCGCAATGCCTTGGCGCATCCTTCCTGCAACGCTCCCCATCTTACGGGGGGTCCTCCGCAGATCGACGGCTCTTAACCGAGATGCGATGGTTTTGGCGCAAGGCAAGGCCACGGAGGACCACCCTCCGCAAGCGGCGGCAGACCGAGCAGGCCCGTGGGTCACCAGAACAGCAACGGGACCGCAGAGGTGCCGCGATGCGCGTAACAGCGGTGACATGCGTCAGAAACGGGGGCCCGTTCCTGCTGGAATGGATGGCCTACAACCGCTGCCTCGGCGTCACCGGCGTCCTGATCTGCTCCAACGATTGCAGCGACCGCACCGATGTGCTGCCGGACGTGCTTGCGCCCTGGGGCGTGGCGCAACGTCCCAACCCCGCGTCGGGCCGCAACGACCAGATGGAGGCGCTGAGAGATGCACAGAAACAAGAGCTTGTGACCCGTGCCAACTGGATCTGGGAGGCGGACGTGGACGCGTTCCTCAACATCCACGCGGGCGATGGCGCGCTCGCGGCGCTGGCCGACGCCTGTGGTGCCCCTCAGGCCATTTCGCTGCGCGACCAGGTCTTCGCCAATGACGGCGTCCAGAGCTTCGAGGACCGCCCCGTCATCGGGCAGTTCATCCACTCGCACAACCCGGACCTCTGGTGCGCCGAGCCAGGGATCGAGGGCAAGGCGCTGGTGCAAAATGATTTTTCTCGTCACCCCTACGGCGCTCAGCGGCCGTTCTTCCGCGAAGGGCTGGCACGCAGGGCCCTGCCGCGCGCACGCGCCAGATCCGCAGGCTTCCCGCTGCCGGTGCCTGGCGTCACGCCACGCTGAACCACAACGCGTTGCGCTCGCGCGAGAGCTATCTCGCCAAGAGTGACCGGGGCGACGTGAACCGCGCGGGCCGCGTCTTCGACGCCCACCACCGGCGCGCGCGCTATGACCCCGCCTGGAAAGACCTCACGATCCGGCGCCAAGTGCCAGCGCTGAGGCAGAACCACGCAGAGATGAAGGCGGGACCGCTCGGGGCGCTGCGTACGGATTTCGCGGCGACCCATGACATAACAATGAATACAATCAATAATATGGTAGATCACATTCTCCTTAGACAACATCTCCTGATGCTGCCCTCCCTGCCGCCCAGAGAGCGTGAGCTGAAGGACGAACCTGGGCTCGCACCGTGTGCTATCGGAGGATCTGTCTCGGCCTATCGACGACCGCACACCCCACTGACTCGCCCATGACCTCGCCTGCGGCATCCCCCATGTCGTGGCGCTGTCGAATGACTGCGACGACGGCACCGATGCGCCGCTCGACCGGGTCGAGCAGTTGGGCCACGTCAGCCGCCGACGCAACCGCCGTCGCCACAGGCCGCGCGGATGCTGTGCGGGCCTGCGCGGGGCGACGCATCGTGACCGGGTAACCGCGGGTTAACCAAGTGCGCCCAAATTGCGCCACATCGGCACCCAATCATTCCCCCCTTTCTGCACAATTCCGCCGCATGCACCGGGCATTGTTTCGATGGACCACAGAGCATTCGCAGAACGCGACGGCGCGAGAACGGCAAACGCAAGACGGCAGAAATGTCGGGAACGGCAGAACGGCGGGCAACACATGCAGGAGCGGCTTGATCTTTCATCGGTCGATCTGACCGGGGTTCGCAGGGGTCAGTGGATTGCCGCGATCTCAAAGATCGGCGAGTCCGAGGGCTTTGCGGAACCGCTTGGCAAATGTCATCACGCGGTGTTCGTGGAGCGCGGCGACACGCTTCTGGTGAGCTTCGAGACCCTGCCGGGCATCGAGGCGCTTTCCGACAACGCGACCCCGCTCGGCTGGAACATGGCGACGGCCAACGGCTGGTCCTCGCTGGTGCTGGTCTCATCGCGCGACACGTGGTTCCGCGACGAGCTGATCTACGGCTTCTTCGACCAGCTTCAGGACGACGGTTTCTTCGACGATTTCGAGACCGTGGTGTTCTACGGCGCCGGTCCCTGCGGCTATGCTGCCGCCGCCTATTCGGTCGCGGCGCCGGGCGCGCGGGTGGTGATGCTGCAGCCTCAGGCGACGCTGGACCCGCGAGTGACCGAATGGGACGGGCGCTTCCCAGAGGTGCGGCGGCTCGATTTCACCTCGCGCTACGGCTACGCGCCCGACATGCTGGACGCCGCGCACCGTGGCTGGGTGCTCTACGATCCGCGCGAACGGCTCGATGCGATGCATTCGGCGCTCTTCGTGCGCCGCAACGTGAGCCGCTTCCGCCTGCCCTTCATGGGCGACGCGTTGCAGGGTGACCTGCTCGACCTCGACCTGATCGCGCCGATTCTGAGCGCAGCCGCCTCGGACCAGCTCGACGGGCTGAGCTTTGCCCGGATGATGCGCCGACGCCGCGATCACGTACCCTACCTGCGCAAGCTGCTCGCCCGGCTCGAGACCACGGGCCGGCTGCGGCTGGCGCAGGCGCTGGGCGAGAATGTCACCGCGCGGC
>NZ_JAATOS010000301.1:0-4880 GCF_011806505.1 Salipiger sp. HF18
AGAGCAGCGCGATGCGGGGGGGCGGCGCGGCGCCTTCGATGAAATCCGCCAGAGCCTCCGCCTCCGAGGCCAGCGCACCCATCACGGGCCACCATGGTTGCAGGTTGTAGCCGGGCGCGAAGTCGAACCGCAGGTTGTCGAGCGCCGAAGGCGTGGCATCGCCCTCCGACGCGAAGAGTGCATGCAGGATCACCCGGCTGGCGCCCAGCATGTGCAAGCGGATGAGCTGCGCCCGCAGCGCCTGCGACGTCATCTCCCACTGGCCCGCGGCGCGGGTCTCGGAGCGGGTGGCGGTCACGTAGAGCTCGCACCAGCAGCCGCGGCGACCGCTGGCCCGCGCGATGCTGTCGCCGAGCAATGGGGCAAGCTGGGCGTCGAGGTTGTTGGCGTCCACCGCCGTCACGTCGCGCCAGCGGTCGGTGCCGAAGAAATCCGCCGCCAGCGCCGCCCGCGGGTCGATGCTCGCGAACCCGCCATTGAGCGCGAAACGCGCCACGTGCGGCAGGATCTCGTGCCCGGTGAGCGCCAGCCCGTTACGGTCGCAGAAAGCGCGGAGCGGGCCGAGGAAGCTTTGCTGGAAGAGCACGGTATAGGTCCGATAGACGTGGCTGCGGGTCGCACGCGCTCCGGGCAGATCGCGCAGCAGCGCCGCAAGTTGCAACGCCAGTGGCCCCCGCGCCACAAGTGACGCGGCGAAGCCGTCGCTCCAGAGCAGGCTGTTGACGAGATTGCCCGTGCGCCCCTCCCAGTCGTAGAGCACCGGCGCGGGCTGGTCGAAGAACAGGCAGTGCACCGGATCGGGCAGCAGGCACGCAAGCGCCCGGGCATAGGGCTCGAGCCCCTTCTCGACGAAGCGCACCCCGGCCTCGGGCAGCAGGTAGTTGATCACGCGGGAGTTGGCGACGCGGGCGCGGGCGAAGAGTGTCCAGCGGGCGCCCTCGGGCAGCGAGTGGTCCAGCCGCGCGGTCATGCCGTCGGCCCCGGCGGCCACGATGCGCACCGCGTCGGTCACGTCGCGCACGCTGCCATCCGGGGACCAGAGCACGGCAGCCACCGGCGCCCAGTCCGCCAGCCGCGGCGCGCCGTCCTCGTGGATCCAGTTGCGCACCGCCGCGCCGAGGCTCGCACCAAGCGTCGCCCGGATACCGGCGATGGTCGCGTCGCGCCCGTTGCTCTCGGCCCAGAAGAGATGCGTCTCGCGCAGGTGGTCGGCGCCTTCGACGGTGCGCCCGCCCGCCTGCCCGCTGCTCCAGGCGTAGTCGTCGTAGAGCCCCGCCCGCAGTCCAAGCCCGGCCATGATCCGCACCGCCTGAGCATAGGCGGCAAGGTACTCGGGCGAGAGGTAGAGCGCGCGCGGCATCGACAGCCGCGCCTGGATGTAGATCGTGCCAAAACCCTGCGCGCGGAACCCGGCGAGCTGCGCGCGCATCTCGGCCTCGGTCGGCAGGCCGGACCAGAACCAGTAGGCGTCGAGCCGGCTCACGGCGCGCGGCTCACTCGATCAGGATCTTGTCCGAGTTGTCCTTGAGCCCGACGCCCGTCACCCCGAGCTTGAGCGCGTGGCGCACCAGCCAGTCGATCTTGGCCACCGCCTTTTCGGCCGAGAGCCCGCCGGAATTGTGAATGTTCGACACGCAGTTGCGCGAACTGTCGGGGGTGCCGACCCTGGGGTTGATGGTGAGATAGGCGCCGAGGCTGGTGGTCAGCGACAGGCCCGGACGCTCGCCGATCACCATGACCACGAGCTTTGCGCCCATGCGCTCGCCGATCTCGTCGCCGATGCCGACGCGTCCCTGCTCGGCCAGCACGATGGGGCCGAGCTTGAGGTCCGAGAAGGCCCCGACCAGCCCGGTCATCACCTCGGCCGAGTTGGTGTTGACCGCATCCGCCGACAGCCCGTCGGCGAGCACGATGACCGCGTCGAAGGGCCCCTCGGGGAGAGTGTCTGCATCGCCCTCGCGCAGGCGCCGGCCAAGGTCGGGACGGCGGATGTAGACGCCGCGGTCCTCGGCACGGCTGTGCACGCGGATCACCTCGGCGCCGCCGATGCCGGCCTCTACGGCCTCCCAGTCGACGGGCTTCCAGATCGCGTCGCGGGCCTTGGCGTGGCTGAGCTGGAAGTCGAGCACCGACTCGAGGGTGGCAGGGCCGCCCTCGGGGTCGAGCCGCAGCCGCGCGGGCGTCAGGCGGCGCAGGGCGTTGAAGGCGGGGTGCTTGTCGATCTCGCTCATTCTGCGGCCAGTCCCATGCGTTTCATCATTGCGCTCATGTCCGGGATCGCCCGGTCCGGCCCCATCTGCTCGAGCCCCATCCTGGCGAGCCAGCCCTCGAACTCGGGCGCGGGCCGCGCGCCGGAGATCGAGCGCATCCAGCGCCCGTCCTCGAAGGACAGGGTCTGGTAGCTCAGCATCACGTCGTCCGAGCCCGGCACACAGATCACGAAGTTCACGCCGGCGGCCCCCAGCAGGCAGGCCAGCGTGTCCATGTCGTCCTGATCGGCATCCACGTGGTTGGTGTAGCAGACGTCCATGCCCATCGGCAGGCCGAGCAGCTTGCCGCAGAAATGGTCCTCGAGCCCGGCGCGGATGACCTGCTTGCCGTTGTAGAGATACTCGGGCCCGATGAAGCCCACGACGCTGTTCACGAGGAACGGATCGAAGGCGCGCGCGACGGCGTAGGCACGCGCCTCGAGCGTCTGCTGGTCGACACCGTGGTGGGCGTCGGCCGAGAGCGGCGCGCCCTGCCCGGTCTCGAAATACATGCAGTCGGTGCCCACGGTGCCCCGCTTGAGGCCAAGCGCCGCCTCTTGCGCCTCCTTGAGGATCGAGAGCGTGACGCCGAAGCCCTCGTTCGCCGCCTGCGTGCCCGCGATGGACTGGAACACGAGATCGACAGGGCCGCCGGTCTCCATGATCTCCATGCTGTTGGTGACGTGGGTCAGCACGCAGCTCTGGGTGGGGATGTCGAACTCCTGCCGAAGCCCGTCGAGGGCCCAGAGCAGGTCGGTGCAGTTCTGGATGCTGTCCGAGGCCGGGTTGATCCCGATCACCGCGTCGCCCGAGCCCTGCAGCAGCCCGTCGAGGATCGCCGCCGCGATGCCGCGCAGGTCGTCCGAGGGGTGGTTGGGCTGAAGCCGCGTCGACAGACGCCCCTTGAGGCCCACGGTACTCCGGAAGCGGGTGACGACCTCGGTCTTGGCGGCCACCGCGATGAGGTCCTGGTTGCGCATCAGCTTGCTGACCGCGGCGATCATCTCAGGGGTGAAGCCGCGCGCGGCCTTGGCCAACGATACCGCGTCGGCGGCGTCGGAGAGCAGCCAGTTGCGCAGGTCGCCCACGGTCATCGAGCGGAACGGGGCAAAGGCTTCGGCGTCGTGGCTGTCGATGATCAGCCGCGTGACCTCGTCGCTCTCGTAGGGCACCACCACGTCGTTCAGGAAGTGCGACAGCGGCAGGTCGGCCAGCACGTAGCGGGCGGCGACGCGGTTGGCCTCGGAACTGGCGGCAATGCCGGCGAGCTCGTCGCCCGAGCGCAGCGGTGTCGCGGCGGCCATCACCTGCGCCAGGCTGGCAAAGGCATGGGTTTCCCCACCGGCGATATGTTCGAACTTCACGGGTCAGACCCTCCGTAGTCGCGAAGTGGCCGAGCGCGGATGCGCCGGCGATTTGCTTTGCGGCAGTGTCGCAAGAGCGGCGGCGCGGGAAAAGCCCCGTTGACGGCCCGCGCCTCCCTATGGGCTCTGCAGGCCGTCAGACGCAAGAAAAAGTGACCGAACGCACATTATTTGAGCGCGACACTGCCCTTTCGGTCAATTCCGACCGATCACCACGCGGGTCGCGACAACAGATACCGCTGTCCTCGCGGGGGCGATGTTGTAGAACCGGGACCGGGAAAGTGCCGTACAAAAACAGGGAGAGCAGCAGCATGAGCAGTAGCGTTTTCGAACACCCGTGGCTGTCGGGGCTGTTCACCGATCACAAGATGGCAAAGATCCTTTCGGCCGAGCGCCAGATCGCCCACATGCTGGCCTTCGAGGCCGCGTGGTCGCGCGCTTGCGGCGCCGTCGGGATCTTCGACCCCGACAAGGCCGAGGCCGCCGCCCTTGCCATCGAGTCCGCGCGCATCGACATGGCGGACCTGGCCGAGGGCATGGCGCAGGACGGCGTGCCGATCCCCCGTTTCGTGGCGCAGCTGCGCGCCGTTGCCCCGTCGGAGGCGCTGCACAAGGGCGCGACCTCGCAGGACGTGGTCGATACCGCGATGGTGATGGCGCTGGCCGAGGCCTCGAAGCTCCTGATCGAGCGGATCGAGCAACTGACCCGCGCTCTGAGTGCACTCGAGGCGCGCCACGGCGCCACCCCGCTGATGGGCCGGACGCGGATGCAGGCCGCGACCGAGATCACTGTCTCCGACAGGGTGCTGACCTGGACGCTGCCGCTCGCCGGCCACCGCGACCGGCTGTCGGTGCTGCGCGGGCTTGTCGAGAAGGTGCAGATCGGCGGTGCCTCGGGCGACCGCAAGGCGCTGGGCGACAAGGAGACCGAGGTCGTCGAACGCGTCGCCCGCGACCTCGGCCTCGCCCCGGCCAGGCGCAGCTGGCACGCGATGCGCGAGCCGATTGCCGAATACGCCTCGTTCCTGTCGCTGGTGACCGGCACGCTGGGAAAGATGGGTCAGGACGTGGCGCTGATGGCGCAGCAGGGGATTGACGAGATCGCGCTCTCGGGCGGCGGCGGCTCGTCGGCGATGCCGCACAAGCAGAACCCCGTCGCGGCCGAGCTGCTGGTGACGCTGGCGCGGTTCAACGCCACGCAGGTCAGCGCCATGCACCACGCGATGATCCACGAGCAGGAACGCTCGGGCGCGGCGTGGAGCCTTGA
>NZ_JAATOS010000302.1:0-4880 GCF_011806505.1 Salipiger sp. HF18
CGCGTCGGGCGAACAGTCCGCCTCTGCGGTCACTGCAAGCGCGTCGGCGGCGGTGGAGAAGCCCGCGAAGCCGGGCAGGATGTGATCGGTCAGCGCCTCTTCGATGCCGGCCATCGCGGGGCTGGCGGCAAGACAGGCACAAAGCATGAGGGAATATCGCATTCAGAGACTTTCCAGGTAGCGGATCAGCGCGGCACGGTCGGGGGGCGGCATGTCGACCACCGCGTCGCGGTGGGGCTCGGCCTCGCCGCCGTGCCAGAGAACGGCTTCGAGAAGCGACCGCGCGCGGCCATCGTGCAGGAACGTGGTATGCCCCGACACCTGTCCGGTCAAGCCGATGCCCCAGAGCGGCGGGGTCTTCCACTCGCGGCCCTTGGCGCGGCCCTCGGGGCGGTGATCGGCAAGCCCCTCGCCCATGTCGTGCAGCAGCAGGTCGGTGTAGGGCCAGATCAGCTGAAAGCTCTGTTCGGGCTGGTCCTCGAGCCGGGCGGTGACGAATTTCGGCGTGTGGCAGGCCGGGCAGCCGGTGTCGTAGAACACCTGCTTGCCGCGCAGCACCTCCGGGTCGCCGGGGTCGCGGCGGGCGGGCACACCGAGGTTCTCGGTGTAGTAGACCACCGCGTCGAAGGCCTCGGCGCTGATCTCGACGCCGTTCGCATCGCCACCGTGGGGCGCGTCGCGGCAGGTGGTCTGTGCCGCGGTGCAATCGCCCCAGAGAGCGGTCTGCAGCGGCGTGGCAATGCCGATGTCGCCCGAGAAGGCGGCGGCGCTCTGGTCGCGCACCGTGGCCTCGCCGCCCTTCCAGCCGAAGCGGCCCAGCATCGGGGCATCGTGACCGGCGGACCAGACCAGCGCGGGCCGGCCCGAGATGCCGTCGCCATCAAGGTCGTCGGGGTCGGCGCCGGCAAGGATGTCGGCCGCGGGGATCGCCTCGAGCAGGCCGAGGCCGATCATCTGCGGCGCGACGCGCGGGCTCAGCATCGCGCCGGGCGCCAGAGGGCCGTAGCCGAGGTCGGCGGCGGCATAGCTGGGCGCGCGCAGCTGCGCCACCTCGCCACCCGAGAGCGGCACCGCGATTTCGTCATAGGCGATCTCGAGCCGGTATTCGGCGCGCTGGCCGACGGTGGCGAAATCCTGAAGCTGGCCGCCGTAGACCGGGTCCGGCGCGGTGGCGATCCAGCCCTCGATCCGCGGCACGTCAGCGCCGGGATCGGCGGGCACCGAGACCCGCAGGAACATCGAGACGGCGGTGTCCCCGGGCCTTTCGGGCGCGTGCCCGCGACCGTCGCGGATATGGCAGGACTGGCAACTGCGGGCGTTGTAGAGCGGCCCCAGCCCGTCCGAGGCGCGGGTCGAGGACGGCGACGAGGTCCAGAGCTTCTGGAACAGCGCGTCGCCAAGGGTGAACTCCATGCGCCGCGCCTCGGGCAGGTTCCCCGAAGGCTGCGCGAAGGCCTGCGCGTCACGCCGGGCGCGCACGGTGGCGGCGCCGCCGGGCCGGGTTTCGAAAGGCTCGGACGCCGTGAAATCGCGGGTGTGCGCGGTCACCCCGGCTATGCGGGCGCGCTCGTCATCGGTGCGGGGAATGATCCTGAGATGTGGATCGCCGAGCCCCGGCGCTGTGTCCCCGGGCTCGGCGGCAGTGGCCGCGCCGCTCAGCAGCAGCGCGGCGCAGAGTGTGATCTCACTCGGCCTCGTCCATCGGCGAGGCGTTGAGCAGCGCATAGCGTTCCTCTCCAAGTTTGGCGTAGAGGTCGAGCTGGGTCTCGAGGAAGTCGATATGGCCTTCCTCATCGGTCATCAGTTCCTCGAAGAGGTTCTTGGTGACGTAGTCGCCGACGGACTCGCAGTATTCGCGCGCTTCCTTGTAGAGCGTGCGGGCCTCGTGCTCGGCGGCGAGATCGGCCTCGAGGGTCTCCTTCGGAGTCTCGCCTATGCGCAGCGGATCGAGCTTCTGCAGGTTGGGATGGCCCCCCAGGAAGATGATCCGGGTGATCAGCTTGTCGGCATGGTGCATCTCCTCGATGCTCTCCTCACGGCTCTTCTTCGCCATGTGCCCAAGCCCCCAGTCCTCCTGGAGCCGGTAGTGCAGCCAGTACTGGCTCACCGCGGTCAGTTCCGACCGGAGAGCCTTGTTGAGATATTCGATGACTTTATCGTCGCCCTTCATTGCGCTGGTCCTGTGTTAGTCCACGGCGTCTAAGTCCGCGAAGTTCCATGGGTACTTCGAGATTGTCGTTCGCGCGCATCGTTTGCAAGAAAAACGGCATGCAGCCTCCGCAATCTGCCGATTTTCCAAGAGCATGGTAGATTTTCCCGGGGGTGATGATCGTCTGCTCATCGGAGGCCCGCATCCAGTCGATTGCCGCATGGATGTCGCGGTCTGTGATACCCTGGCAATGGCAGACGATCATCGGTGGTCCCCTTACTGGAAGACGGCGTCGGGGTTGTCGAGGCTGTCAGAGCCTTCGAACGCGACGCCGGAGAGGTCGAGCGCGCCGACGATGCGCTCGATGGTGCGGGTCTGGTCGATCAGGCCGTTCACGCCGCCCATGATCAGCTCCTCGCCCTTCTCGTCACCGATGGCCAGCATCTGGTCATAGGCGAAACCGCCCTCGGCTGCCTCCTTGATCGCGCCGAGCGCCGTCATGGTGGTGTCGAGCTTGGTCTTCATCTCGTCGTCGAGCGCCGGATCGGTGGCGGCGACGAGCTCCGACAGCGACGCTCCCTCGACGGTCGAGCCGTCGACGCGGGTGTAGGAGCCCAGGTAGACGTTCTGGATGCCCTTGCCGTCGTAGAAGTGCGAGTTGTGGGTGTTGTCCGAGAAACAGTCGTGCTCTTCCTCGGGGTCGTTGAGCATCAGGCCGAGGCGCATCCGCTCGCCGGCCTGCTCGCCGTAGGAGAGCGAGCCCATGCCGGTGAGCATGGCGGTGATGCCGGCGTTCTCGTCCTCGAGCACCGCGCCGCGGGCCTCGCCGTCCGCGCCCCAGGCGGCGACCATCTCCTCGAGATCCGAAACCAGCAGCGTGGTCGCGGCCTTGAGATAGTCGGCCCGGCGGTCGCAGTTGCCGCCGGTGCAGTCGTCGCCGGTGGCATAGTCGGTGTAGGGACGCTCACCCGCGCCCGGCTCGGTGCCGTTCAGGTCCTGCCCCCAGAGCAGGAACTCGATGGCGTGGTAGCCGCGCGCCACGTTGGTCTCGATGCCGTCGGCCTCGTTCAGCGTGTCGGCGATCAGCTCGGGCGTGATCTCGGAGGCATCGACCTCCTGCCCGGCGATGGTCGCCTGCGGGGTGGCGATGATGTTGAGCGCCGCGTACTCGTTCTCGTCGGTCGGCCCCTCGTACTCCTCGGAGACGTAGTCGATGAGCCCCTCGTCCAGCGGCCAGGCGTTCACCTTGCCTTCCCAGTCGTCGACGATCGGGTTGCCGAAGCGGAAGACCTCGGTCTGCTGGTAGGGGTTGCGCGACACCAGCCATGCCTCGCGGGCGGCGGCGAGCGTCTCTTCCGAGGGTTCGGCAATCAGCGCCTCGACGGCCTCCTGCATCGCCTTCGCGGTCGACAGGCTGTCCTCGTAGCCCGCGAGCGCAATGTCGGCATAGGTCTCGAGCACCGAGGCCTTGTCGGGCGCGCCGGCCGCATCGGTCGCGGCAAAGGCCGGGGCCGCGAGCAGCATCGCAAGTGCGGTGGAAGTGGCAAATTTCATGGTCTGTCCTCGTTGGCGTGTCTTTTTGTCTTGGCTGGCAGACGATGGACTCACTTGGTCAGGATGAGCTTGCCGGCCTTGGTGATCCGCAGGATGTAGATCTGGCCGTCGAGTTCGATCTCGGCAATATTCCCGTTTGCGGTGAGTTCGCGGGCCACGTGGCGCGGCAGGGCGGGCGTCGACGCGTCGGCGCTGAAACGGCTCTCCATCATCGTGCTGCCTCGCGGGCCTCGAGACGATCCAGCAGGGCCTCGACGCTGATCTCGACCGGCCAGAGGCCTCCGAACACCATCGAAACGAGATCCTTGTCGTCGCGACGCGGGCCTTCGGTCACCGCGTGGCTTCTCTCCATAGCCATATGTCAGCCTCCATCATCTTTCCGGGCGGGCGCCGCATGGTGTGGCGCCGGCCGATGGGTGAAAACTGAGCAAAATGATCGGGAAAGTCAACCTGACAAATTCAGTCGCCTTTTGAGAACGGCAGAATTTTCCCCGAGCAAGCGGTGGCAGGCCCGGAAATGCGAAAAATGCAGGCGGGAAAATCGACATGGCTGGCCGGAGTCGTGCCCCGGAAAGGGGTCGGGGCCGGCGGTTATCCCGCCAACCCCGCCTTGCGGCTTCTGCGCGTCAGTATTGTCCGCCCGGCCTAACGTGAGTCACTGTCACGATCCTTGGCGCTGGTAAGCGCGAAGATAAGGACTGCGACGACCGTGAGTGCGGCCAATCCTGCGATGAAGATATCACTGGGCATGGCGGCCTCCTGTCGATGTTCACGATCTAAACGGGTATGATCAGGTACGGGTTCCGGAACATTCCCGAGAGCTCGGCAGTTTATTGCTCAAATGCCACACATTCTCCGGAGGTTCTCCATGCTCCAAAGCCTTTCCGACATGCTCAGCTGGCGGGTGCGCACCGCCGACAAGACCGCGGCCCTCTCCGACATCCTCTTCGATCCCGACAATCGGCAGATGACCTATCTTTCGCTGCGCCCGGGCGGGGTCTCCGGGCGTCAGGTGCTGGCCTCGGCGTCGCGGCTCGGAAAGACGGATCCGCATGCGCGCGAGGTCGAGCTGCGGATCACGCCGGAAGAGCTTGAGACCGCGCCGAGCTGGGGCGGCGATGCCGACGAGCTCTCGGCCCTTCTCACTGCGCTGCCGCCGCTCGTCGTGGGGCCCTTC
>NZ_JAATOS010000303.1:0-4869 GCF_011806505.1 Salipiger sp. HF18
CCCACTGGGCGGGGATCCCGGGATCCGGCGCCCCGTGCGGTTTGGCGAGACCGTCGCGCGCCGGGTGCTGCTGGTCCATGGCCACGAGGGGCACGTCCGGCAGTTCGCCCGCCTGATCCGCGCGCTGCGGCAGGACGGTGCCGAGGTCGATGCGCTGATCCTCCCCGGCCACCTGAAGCCGGGCCAGGGCCATTGCTCGATGGCCGGGATCGTCGCGGCGATCACCCGCGCCGCGCAGGAGCAGGGGCCCTACGATGCGGTCATCGCCCATTGCGTCGGCGCCAGCGGACTGCTCTTCGCGCTCGATGGCGGGCTCGGTTGCGCGCGGGTGGTGCTGGTCTCGGCCCCGCTCGAGGTGGCACGGCTGGTGCGCTACGGCGGCACCCAGTACGGCATCGGCGGCCGCTGCCTCGACGCCTTCGTGCAGGAGGTGAGCCGCGCGGGCGCGCCCTATGCGCTCGAGACCCCGTGGCGGCCGATGGCGGAGCACCGGCGCGAGGCCTGCCTCGTCGTCCATGCCCGCGACGACTACGCCGCGCCGGTCTCCGAGGTCGAGGCGCTGCCCGGGGTCTGGCCGGCGGCGCGGGCGGCGATCTTCGACGAGGGCGACCACAACGGCATCATCGCCATGGCGCCCGCGATTGCCGAGATCACGGCCTTCGTTGCGGCCGAGCCCGAAGCGGACGCGTCCCGATAGGCCGTCCAGGGCGGCGCCGATCGGCTCTGCCTGCTTCTCGACCGGAAACCGGGCGTGTGCCTGTCCGATAGGCATTTTCCTCTTGCAAAGCCGTCGAGCACGCCCCTAGCCTTGGCAGGAAACAGGGAAAGTCCGCGCGCCTTCTACGCCGCATCGGGGGCGCGCAAGAACCGGACAAGGGTAAGGCGGCGGGTCATTACACATGGACATCTCCTTTCTTCTGAACGGGGAAAGAGTGGATCTGCGCGGGGTGTCGCCCACGCGGACCGCGCTCGACTGGCTGCGCGAAGAGCGCGGGCTGACCGGCACCAAGGAAGGCTGCAACGAGGGCGACTGCGGCGCCTGCACCGTCATGGTGACCGACGGGCAGGGCGTGCGCGCGGTCAACGCCTGCATCCTCTTCCTGCCGCAGCTGCACGGCAAGGCGCTGCGCACGGTGGAAGGCATCGCCGGGCCCGACGGCAGCCTGCACCCGGTGCAGCAGGCAATGGTCGAATACCACGGCTCGCAATGCGGCTTCTGCACGCCGGGCTTCGTGGTCTCGATGGCCAGGGCCCACACGACCGGCGACAGTTGCTATGACGATGCGCTGGCGGGCAATCTCTGCCGCTGCACCGGCTACGCGCCCATCGTGCGCGCCGCCGAGGCCGCAGCATCCGAGCCGGTGCCGGCGTGGATGGACGAGGGCGCGCTGCCGGACGTGGCGGGCAAGCTGTCCTCGACCGACATGACGGCGCACGCCCCCGAGACCGCCGACGAACTGGCCGAGCTGGCTGCCCGGCACCCCTCGGCGACGCTGGTCGCGGGGGCGACGGACGTGGGGCTCTGGGTCACCAAGCAGCTGCGCGAGCTGCCCGAGGTGATCTTCCTCAACCGCTGCCGCGACCTGCAGGAGATCGAGGTCACCGGGGACGAAATCCGCATCGGCGCCGGCGTCACCATGGACCGGGTGCTCGACCTGATGCGCGACCATTTCCCGAGCTACGCCGAGATGCTGCGCCGCTACGGCTCGGCGCAGGTGCGGGCGGCGGCGACCATCGGCGGCAACATCGCCAACGGCTCGCCGATCGGGGACAACCCGCCGCCGCTGATCGCGCTGGGCGCGCGGCTGCACCTGCGTTACCGCGACACGCGGCGCGAGATGGCGCTTGAGAATTTCTTCCTCGAATACGGCAAGCAGGACCGCTACCCGGGCGAGTTCGTCGAAGGCGTCACCATCCCCCGGCAGGACGACCGGCTGCGGGTCTACAAGCTGTCGAAACGCTTCGATCAGGACATCTCGGCGGTCTGCGGCGCCTTCTCGGTGCGGATCGACGAGGGCCGGGTCGCGGAGGCGCGCATCGCCTTCGGCGGCATGGCGGGCACCCCCAAGCGCGCCGCGGCGGTCGAGGCGGCGCTGACCGGCAAGCCGTGGACCGACCAGGCGGGGGTCGCGGCATGGGAGGCGTGGGAGGAGGATTTCGCGCCGATGTCGGACATGCGGGCGTCGTCGGAATACCGGATGGCGGCGGCGCGCAACATGCTGACGCGCTACCTGCTCGAGGATCTGGGCGCGGCCACTGACGTGCGGAGGGTGCGGGCATGAGCGTCGCGAAACCCCTGCCGCATGACGCGGCCCCGCTGCACGTCACGGGCCGCGCGCGCTACATCGACGACATCCCGGTGCCGCCGGGCTGCCTGCACCTTGCCTTCGGCCTGTCGGAGATCGCCGCGGGACGGATCTCGGAGATCGACCTTTCCGAGGTGCGCCGGGCGCCGGGGGTGGTGCGGGTCTGGGAGGCGAAGGACCTGCCCTCGGCCTGCGACTGCTCGCCCTCGCTGGGCGACGAGCCGATGCTCTCGGGCGCCACGGTGCATTACGTGGGCCAGCCGGTGTTCCTTGTCGCCGCGACCTCGCATCTGGCCGCGCGCAAGGCGGTGCGCAAGGCGGTGATCCGCTACCAGGAGCGCGATCCGGTGTTCACCGTCGACGAGGCGATGGCGGCGGATGCGCGTTTCGAGGAAGGCCCCCGGATCTGGGAGAAGGGCGACGCCGCCCGGGCGATGGAGACGGCGCCGCATGTGGTGACCGGCACGCTCGAGATGGGCGGGCAGGAGCATTTCTACCTCGAGGGACAGGCGGCGCTGGTCTTCCCGCAGGAGAACGGCGACCTGCTGGTGCACAGCTCGACCCAGCACCCGACCGAGATCCAGCACAAGGTGGCCCACGCGCTGCACAAGCCCATGCACGCGGTGCGGGTCGAGACCCGGCGCATGGGCGGCGGCTTCGGTGGCAAGGAAAGCCAGGGCAATGCGCTGGCGGTGGCCTGTGCGGTGGCGGCGGACGCGACCGGGCGGCCGGCCAAGATGCGCTACGACCGCGACGATGACATGACGATCACCGGCAAGCGCCACGATTTCCGCATCACCTACGAGGCGGGCTTCGACGAGACCGGGCGGCTGCTGGCGGTGGATTTCGTGCATTACACCCGCTGCGGCTGGGCGCAGGACCTGTCGCTGCCGGTGGCGGACCGGGCGATGCTGCATTCGGACAACGCCTATGACGTCCCCAGCTTGCGGGTCGAGAGCCACAGGCTCAGGACCAACACCCAGAGCGCGACGGCCTATCGCGGCTTCGGCGGCCCCCAGGGGATGCTGGGGATCGAGCGGGTGCTCGATCATGTGGCCCATGCGCTGGGCCGCGATCCGCTCGAGGTGCGACGGGTGAACTACTACGCCGACATGGCGGGCGACGGGCCCGCGGAGGGGCCGGACGGGGGGCTGTCTGCCCCCCGCGCGCCTGCGGCGCGTCCCCCCGAGGATATTTCCGGCCACTGGAAGGGGGCTGCCGCGGACGAGGATCTGACCTCGCGCGGGGCAGAGGGGGCGGTGGTGCCGGGCGATCCCCCGGTGGCGCCCGCGGGGGTGCAGAGCACCCACTACGGTCAGCCGGTGGAGGATTTCATCCTCGGGGCGCTGACCGACAGGCTGGCGGAGAGCTGCGATTACGCGGCGCGGCGCGAGGCGGTGGCGGCGTGGAACGCCGAGACGCCTCTGCTGAAGCGCGGCCTCGCGCTGACGCCGGTGAAGTTCGGGATCTCCTTCACGCTCACCCATCTCAACCAGGCGGGGGCGCTGGTACATGTCTACCAGGACGGGTCGGTGGCGCTGAACCATGGCGGCACCGAGATGGGGCAGGGGCTGTTCCAGAAGGTGGCGCAGGTGGCGGCGGCGCGGTTCGGCATCCCGCTCGAGCGGGTGCGCATCACCGCCCAGGTGCCCAACACCTCGGCCACCGCGGCCTCGTCCGGGTCGGACCTCAACGGCATGGCGGTGCAGGCCGCCTGCGACACGCTGCGCGGGCGCATGGCCGAGCACCTGGCCGGGCTCTACCAGGCGAAACCGTCGGAGGTGGTCTTTGCCGACGGCGCCGTGCAGGTGGGCGACGAGCGGCTCAGCTTCGAGGACGCGGCCAAGCTCTGCTACGAGGGGCGCGTCAGCCTGTCGGCCACCGGGTTCTACAAGACGCCCAAGGTCGACTGGGACCGCATCCGCGGGCAGGGGCGGCCGTTCTTCTACTTCGCCTATGGGGCCGCCTGCACCGAGGTGGTGCTCGACACGCTGACCGGCGAATATCGCATCCTGCGCACCGACATCCTCCACGATTGCGGCGCCTCGCTGAACCCGGCGCTCGACATCGGCCAGATCGAGGGCGGCTACGTGCAGGGCGCGGGCTGGCTGACCACCGAGGAGCTGGTCTGGGACGACAAGGGGCGGCTGCGCACCCATGCGCCCTCGACCTACAAGATCCCCGCCTGTTCCGACCGGCCCGAAGTCTTCAACGTGGCTCTCTGGGACGGGCGCAACGCCGAGGAGACGATCTACCGCTCCAAGGCGGTGGGCGAGCCGCCGTTCATGCTGGGGATCTCGGCCTTCCTCGCGCTCTCGGACGCGGTCGCCGCCTGCGGCGAGGCCTATCCCGAGCTCGATGCGCCGGCGACGCCCGAGCGGCTGCTGATGGCGATCCGGAAGGTGCAGGATGGGGTTTGACGTCGCTGCCCTGCGCGCGGCCGTCGTCCGGCACGGCCGGGTGGTGCGCGTCGTCGTGGCCGAGGTCGCTGGCTCGGCCCCGCGCGAGGTCGGCACGTCGATGCTGGTCTGGTCCGAGGACGGCCGGACCTGCCAGTCGGGCA
>NZ_JAATOS010000304.1:0-4826 GCF_011806505.1 Salipiger sp. HF18
TTCGACGTCTGAGGGGCATCGCCCGCCAGCAAAAAGGCCCGCCGTGACAGGCGGGCCTTCGTCATCTCAGGGGGCCGTTCAGGGGGCCGTGGATCAGGCCGGGTCCTTGGCGTAGCGCAGGTAGGGCAGCTTGATGTCGAGCTCGCCATATTTCTCTGCCGCCGCCGCGTCGTCGAGCGATAGGGCCACGATCACGTCCTTGCCGGTTTCCCAGTTGGCGGGCACGGCGAGCGGCTGCTCGTAGGTGCGCTGCAGGCCGTCGAGGGCACGGAGCACCTCGGCGAAGTTGCGGCCCACCGACATCGGGTAGGTCATCATCAGCTGCACCTTCTTGTTCGGCGCCACAATGAACACCGAGCGCACAGTGGCGCTGTCGGCGGGGGTGCGGCCGTCGGGCAGGTAGGCGTCGGCGGGCAGCATGTCGAGCGCCTTGGCCATCTTCAGGTCATCGTCGGCCACGATCGGGAAGCCGGCGGACGCGCCCGAGGTCTTCTCGATGTCGCCCTTCCAGCGCTTGTGCTCCTCGACGCCGTCGACCGAGATGCCCATCACCTTGGTGCCGCGCTTCGCCCATTCGTCGGCAAGCTGCGCCACGGCGCCGAACTCGGTGGTGCAGACCGGGGTGAAGTCCTTGGGATGCGAGAAGAAAATCGCCCAGCTGTCGCCGATCCAGTCGTGCAGATCGTACTCGCCAAGGTCGGTGACGACGTGAAGGTTGGGAATTTCGTCGTTGATGCGCAGTGCCATTGGAAGTCTCCTTTCCTGTCCGTGCGGGGCCGGACGTGGGTCTCTCTGATTTAGGTACAGTCTCGGGTCACGATGTAAAGACCCCGGCTTGCGGCGGGAGAGGGCGCGTGACAGAGTGTCGCCCAAGAGAGAATTTGATCAAATCTCACGAAGGGAGACTCAGATGATCGAGAAACGTCAGTTTTACATCGACGGTGCCTGGGTGGATGCGCTCGAGGGCCGCGACCACCAGGTGATCGACCCGGCGACCGAAGAGCCCTGCGCGGTGATCGCCCTCGGCGGACAGGCCGACACCGACGCCGCGGTGGCCGCCGCCAAGCGCGCGCTGCCGGGCTGGATGGCGACCCCGGTGGCAGATCGCATCGCGCTCGTCGAGAAGCTGCTCGCGGTCTACCTTGAGCGCGCCGAGGAAATGGCGCAGGCGATGACGCTCGAGATGGGCGCGCCCATCGCGCTGTCGCGCGCCAGCCAGGTGGGCGCCGGCAGCTTCCACCTGAAGAACTTCATCGACGCCGCCAAGACCTTCGAGTTCGACAAGGCCTTCTCCGAGGCGTTCCCCGACACCCGCATGATCCACGAGGCTGTCGGCGTCTGTGCGCTGATCACCCCGTGGAACTGGCCGATGAACCAGGTGACGCTGAAGGTCGGCGCCGCCGCCGTCGCCGGCTGCACCATGATCATGAAGCCGTCGGAAGAGAGCCCGCTTTCGGCCATGCTCTTCGCCGAGATGATGGACGCCGCGGGCTTCCCGAAGGGCGTGTTCAACCTCGTGAACGGTGACGGCGTGGGCGTGGGCACCCAGCTTTCGGGTCACGCGGACGTGGACATGGTGAGCTTCACCGGCTCGACCCGCGCCGGCCGTGCGATTTCGAAGACCGCCGCCGAGACCCTGAAGCGCGTGCACCTCGAGCTCGGGGGCAAGGGCGCCAACCTGATCTTCGCCGATGCCGACGACAAGGCGGTCAAGCGCGGCGTGCTGCACATGATGCAGAACTCGGGCCAGAGCTGCAACGCGCCCTCGCGCATGATGGTCGAGGCACCGATCTACGACCGCGTGGTCGAGGAAGCCGCCGCCGTGGCGCAGTCGGTCACCGTGGGCGCGCCCTCGGAAGACGGCAGGCACATTGGTCCCGTGGTGAACGCGGTGCAGTACGACAAGATCCAGGGCCTCATCGAGACCGGCATCAAGGAAGGCGCGCGGCTCGTCGCCGGCGGGCCCGGCCGTCCCGAGGGCTTCAACAAGGGCTTCTACGTGCGCCCGACGGTCTTTGCCGACGTGACCCCGGACATGACCATCGCGCGTGAAGAGATCTTCGGGCCGGTGCTGTCGATCATGAAGTTCGAATCCGAGGAAGAGGCGGTCGAGATCGCCAACGACACGCCCTACGGCCTGACCAACTACGTGCAGTCCACCGACACCGAACGCCGCCACCGCCTCGCGCGGCAGCTGCGCTCTGGCATGGTGGAGATGAACGGCAAGAGCCGCGCCCCAGGCGCGCCCTTCGGCGGCATGAAGCAGTCGGGCAACGGCCGCGAGGCGGGGATCCTCGGGATCCACGACTTCCTCGAGATCAAGGCGGTCTCGGGCTGGGCCGCCGAGTAAGACTGGACGACAGGGGAGGCGGCCAACGGGCCGCCTCTTTCCTTTAGGGGGCTTTTAGGGGGAGTGTCGCGTGGTGATCGGCGCCACGCGCCGCGCGAACACCGCATCGTGCACGTGTTCGGTCAGGCGGGGGTGGGCCCTGGCCCTCGGGCTGTCGCCGTGGAGAACGTTGTGTTCAGTCTCGGTGAGAGCTGCCTCAAGATGCGTTGCCCCGCGTCACGCTCTGCAAGGCCGGAGCGGATCGGGTCTTCTGGGCTATGATTGGGAACATCCGGCCAAAAAGACCAAGGTGGCTTCGTCCGGGTCGGCAGAGGGCGACCCGGGAAGGATCTCGTCAGTCTCTCAGACCGGGAAAATCTTCGCGCTTGGATTTCGCGGCTTCCGAACGACGCTTTTCAGCGCGGACTTCCAACAATTCCGCGACACAGCCGAGAGCGACGATGACTGCAATGGCTCCAGCATACATGTCCGATACCCCTACCAAGTCTAAAGTGGCTTTGCGGCGGTTCCCGCAGAGCCCGGCCAGCCCTCGGCTGATCCGAGAGATGAAGCTATCATTCATGATTTGGGCGAAAATGTGGCGGACATGTGGCAAGTTCTGTACCCACGCCGATATGACTGCCGCGCCGGAAAACAGGACCTGACGACCGCGGGAGGCGAGACGCCATTTCCGCGGGCATCGGACGGCCTCCCTACAGCAAAAGCCGCCTCCGGGGAGGCGTCTTTCTCGGCTCTTCGGCAAGCGGCGCTCCGTGCGGAGCAGGGCCCCGCTCAGGGCGTCACGATGCTGAGCCAGACCTCGAACGTGTCGAGCAGGCCCACGACGTCCTCGACCTTCTGCGCGTGGCCGCCGACCGTCGCGGAGCCGCCTGAGATCGCGTCCATCATCGTGGTCTGGCCGAGGTTGATGCCGTCGAGCACGGTCCGGTCCAGCGTCACCGTGGCGTCCGCCTCGGCCCCCTGGCCGTCCAGCGTGTCGTTCATCACGCCGTTGGTCACCGTGACCTCGAACGCGTCGCCGGCAGCTGCCATCATGAAGTCGAGCTCGATCTCCTGCCCGGCGGCCTCGGGGTGGTTCTGGCGCACCGCGAGATAATCGAGGCAGGTCCCCAGCGGCAGGTTACGCACGATCTCTGGCGAGGCGGTCGCGGGGGTGCCGGCCTCGACGACGCCGTCGCGAAGTTCCTTGGCGCCCGAGAGGTAGAAGTTCCGCCACGGGCCGATCTTGGTCTGGTGGCCCATCTGGGTCAGCGCGTCGGCGAGCAGGTTCTTCGCCTCGGCATTGTCGGGCTCTTCAAAGACCACATGACGGAGCGCGGTGGCGAGCCAGCGGTACCCGCCCGCGCCGTTCATCGCCTGCGTGGTGTCGGTGGGCGTCCTTGCTCATGGCGGCGGCAGGGCGAGCTCGATGCAAACATTCTTCCTCGGGCTGTGCAGACGAAGCGGAGTGTGCCGCAGATTGAAGATCACGTCCTCCGCTGGCTGCGCGACACTGACTGCACCGAGCACGTGCGGGCCTTCAAGCTCACCAACCACGTCGCCGAGGACAGCGACTTCCTGCGGCTCTGCCTGCTGCTGGCGGATGGCGGAATCTGTGCCGACGCGGACGACCTGCTGACCGGCACCCCGGAGGCCTTGCTGCAGCATGGCGCCGGGCTGGTCGTGTTCCCCGAGCCGACGCTCGGCAGCATCGAGAACAACCTCCTCTGCGCGCCCCGTGGCCATCCCGTCATCGCCAGGGCCGTCGACCTGTCGTTGCGCGCGCTGTTCGGGCGGGACAACGCCAAGACCGGCCCCGGCATGCTCACCCGCGCCACCGCCCTGCACCTGATCGAGGGCCCCGAGGCCGCGCTTAGCGACACTCACCTGCCGCCGCGCGCGCTTCTGCACCGGCAGCTCCAGCCGCACATGGCGCTGCCCTGCAAGAGCACGGCGCACTACTGGAACGCCCGGACCGGCGAGGTCTCCCACGCCGTCCGCACGGCGCTGACGGAGGTCGTCGGGGACCGCGAGGCGCCGCCCCGGCCGCGACGCGTTGTCGGCATGGGGTGACGGGCCAGGGTGGCGGGCTTTCGTCCGGGATCACTCAGACGGCTTCTGGTCGGCGCTGCCGGGGGAGGCGCCTCAGAAGGGGGTCTTGGCGCGGAACTTCACACCGATGCCGCTTTCCGGGTGATGCAGGCGCAGTTCTTCGGCGTGGAGCATCATGCGGGGGTACTGCGACGCGGTCTCGGGAGCGTAGAGCGGGTCGCCGAGGATCGGGTGGCCGAGGGCCAGCATGTGCACGCGCAGCTGGTGGCTGCGGCCGGTCAGCGGATGCAGGCGGGCACGGCTTTCGGTGTCGTTCGACTTGGTCACCTTGTAGTCGGTGAGCGCGGGCTTGCCGGTCTCGTGGCAGACCTTCTGCAGCGGCCGGTTGGGCCAGTCCACGATCAGCGGCAGATCGACCGTGCCGGTCTTCGGTTCGAGCCGCCCG
>NZ_JAATOS010000305.1:0-4806 GCF_011806505.1 Salipiger sp. HF18
TGGCCCGCATGTCGGAATGGATCGAGACGCTGAACGCCGGCGCCGTCATCACCTCGCGCGAGGCCGAGACCGTGCTCTCGGGCGCGGAATCGGCGGATGCGGCCCTCTCCGAGATCGGCGCCCACGTCACGCGCCTGCGCGGTGCCACCGCCCGCATCGCGCAGGACATGGCCCGGGCCGGCGCCGCGGTCGACCAGCTGCGCCCCACGGTCGCGGATCTGCAGGGCTCGGTGAGCGAGGTCGCGCGCGGCGTGGACGAGGCCTCGCGCCGCTGCGATCGGCTGGTCGACGGATCCGAGGCGATCCTGCAGCACGCGGTGGCGCTTGGCGGCTCCGGCGAGGACGGTCCGATGATCGCGCTGGTGCAGGATCTGGCGGGTCGCATCGCCCAGCAGTTCGAGGCAGCGGTGGACCAGCGCCGGATCTCGCTGGAGGCGCTCTTCGACACGCAATACACGCCCGTACCGGGGAGCGACCCGCAGCAGGTGACCACCGGCTTCACGAAGCTCACCGACGAGGTTCTGCCCCCGATCCAGGAGCCGGTGCTGGACCGCGATCCGCGCATCGTGTTCTGCGCGGCGGTCGACCGCAACGGCTACCTGCCGACGCACAACGCGCGATTTTCAAGGCCGCAAGGCACGGACCCGGTGTGGAACGCCGCCAACAGCCGCAACCGGCGGATCTTCGGCGACCGGGTCGGACTCAAGGCCGGGCGCAACACGCGGCCCTTCCTCCTGCAGGTCTACCGACGCGACATGGGCGGCGGCGCGTTCGTGATGATGAAGGACCTCTCCGCCCCCATCACCGTGCGTGGCCGGCACTGGGGTGGGCTGCGGCTGGCCTACCGCTTCTGATCCGGCGCGCCTAAGTCGTCAGCTGGTCCAGGCGCACGATTTGCCCGTGTAGGGCGCTTCGGTGCCAGATCGGACGGGCGCCGCCGGGCCGGATGCCGCGTATCGCCCTGCGCCCTGACGGGGCTGGCTGGTCCGGAGACAGGGCCTTGCCCGGGCAGAGTAAAACCCGCTCAGAGCACTGCCCGGTCGCTGGCTGTCGCAGAGACCTGAGACCTGAGACCTGAGACCTGAGACCTGAGACCTGAGACCTGAGACCTGAGACCTGAGACCTGAGACCTGAGAGTGGCCTGCCCCGGTCGAAGCGACACGTCAAACAAAGGCCCAGCCCAGACAACCGACGCCCCAGAGACAAAGATCAGACCCGGACAGAAGCAGGACCCGCCCCCGATCCGCCAAAGAAAAAGCCGCCGCACTCCCTTGGGGTGGAGGCGGCGGCCAGTGGCGCGTCTTGTCGGATCCCGGACCAGCCGCGCCTCCTGACGCAGGGGACAGGCGAGGAGGCGAAAGGCGGGGACAGCCGCGGCGCATCGGGGACAGATGATGCGGGAAGGCCGGTCCGGGCGAAAGACCGCAGGCAGAAATCGAAAAAGCGGTGATCAGAATGAGGGCAGGTGCAACGCCCCGAGCAGGATGACGACCAGAGACACGCCTCCGATCATGTCGTGAACCAGCGTCGCGTCCGAACGCGAAAGAACCTGGCGAAGTGTCTTCATCATGGTGTCGTTCCCTGTCTGGCGTTTTGTTGCTCTTTTGTTCTCATGATTCTCACGATTCGTAAAGAACTTTTAGGGAACACTTGCGGAACACCGCGACCCAGGGCGTTCCGGGCACCTCTTCGTGCCCGGCCCCTGCCCCAGCGTCACCCAACCGAGATCAGCCGGATCGCCTCGTCTTGCCGCATCAGCCAGAGCAGCATCCGCGCCGCCCGGCCCCGATCGCTTTCCAGCCCCGGATCCTCGGCCAGCAGCTTGCGCGCGTCGGTCTGCGCCATTGCCATGAGCCCCGCCTGATGCTCGAGATCCGCGACCCGGAAGCGCGGCAGCCCGGATTGCGCGGTGCCGATCAGGTCGCCCGCGCCGCGCATCTCGAGATCCACCTCCGAGATCCGGAAGCCGTCCTCGGTCTCGCGCAGCGTGGTGAGGCGCCGCATCCCGGCCTCGCCCAGCGGCCCCTGGTACATCAGCAGGCAGGTGCTCTCGGCCTCGCCGCGCCCGACCCGGCCTCGCAGCTGGTGGAGCTGCGCCAGCCCGAAATACTCGGCCCGCTCGATCACCATGATCGTGGCATTGGGCACGTTCACCCCGACCTCGATCACCGTCGTGGCGACCAGAACCTTGGTCTCGCCGGCGACGAAACGCGCCATGGCGGCGTCCTTCTCGGCGGGCGGCATCTGGCCGTGGACCAGCCCCACGACGCCCTCGCCGAGCGCCGCGCGCAGCCGCTTGAACCGCTCCTCGGCGGCGGTCAGGTCGACTGCCTCGCTCTCTTCGACCAGCGGGCAGACCCAGTAAGCCTGCCGCCCCTCGGCCACCGCGCCGCGCAGGTGCTCGACCACCTCGGCCATGCGCTCGGCCGAGACCAGCGCCGTGCGGATCGGCTTGCGCCCCGGAGGCTTCTCGTCAAGCACCGAGACGTCCATGTCGCCGTATTGCGCCAGCGCCAGCGAGCGCGGGATCGGCGTCGCGGTCATCACCAGCACATCCGCCGCCGCGCCCTTGCGCCCGAGCTCGAGCCGCTGGCGCACGCCGAACCGGTGCTGCTCGTCGACGATGGCAAGCCGCAGGTCTGCGAACTCGACGTCCGCCTGAAACACCGCGTGGGTGCCGACCAGCACGTGGATGTCGCCGCGGGCAAGCGCCGCGAGCTTGGCCTTGCGCTCGGAGCCCTTGTCGCGCCCGGTGAGCAGCTCGACCACGACGCCGGCGGCCTCGGCCAGCGGCTTCAGCCCGTCGAGATGCTGCCGCGCGAGGATCTCGGTGGGGGCCATTATCACCCCCTGCCCGCCTGCCTCGACCGCAATCAGCAGCGCCATAAAGGCGACCAGCGTCTTGCCCGCGCCGACGTCGCCCTGCAGCAAACGGTTCATGCGCTCGGCCGCGGCCATGTCCCCGGCGATCTCGTCCATCGCCCGCATCTGCGCGCCGGTCGGGCGAAACGGCAGCGCCGCCAGCACCTTGCGCCGCAGCGCCCCGCTGCCGATCGTCTCGCGACCCTTGCCCTTGCGGCGATGAACGCGCGCCAGCGCGAGGGTGAGCTGGTGCGCCATCAGCTCGTCATAGGCGAGCCGCGCCCGCGCCGGCGCGGTGGGCGCAAGGTCGCCGCTGCCCTCGGGCGCATGGGCCCGGACCAGGGCGCCGCGCCAGTGAGGCCAGCCCTCGCGCGCCTTCAGCGGCCCGTCGATCCATTCGCCGTTGCGCGCGCCATCAGCTTCTGGGTGACGCCCGCGGTCAGCGGGTAGACCGGTTCGAAGGCAGGCAGCGTCGCCGCCTCGTCCACCGGCAGCACATGGTCGGGATGCACCATCTGCGCCATGCCGTCGAAGAGCTCGGCCCGGCCCGAGACCAGCCGGCGCGCGCCCTCGGGCAGGATCCGCGACAGGTAATCCTCGCGTCCGTGGAAGAACACCAGCTGGAAGCCGCTGCGCGCGTCTTCGACGTGGATGCGGTAAGGCCGGCCCTTCTGAGCGGGCTTCATGTGGCGCCCCACGGTCACCTCGACGGTGACCACCCCCGGCAGGTCGGCGCCCAGCACCGTCTCGCGCGGGCGTCGGTCGATGACCCCGTGCGGCAGCGTGAACAGCAGGTCGCGCGGGGCCACGACGTCGAGCCCCTCGAGCGCCTGCGCAGTCTTGGGACCGACGCCGTCCAGCGTCTTGAGCTCGGCGAAGAGCGGCCAGAGCGGTTCCGGCCGCTGCGTCATGAGCCGATGAGCGCCAGCCAGGCGTCTTCGTCCATGAGCTCGATCCCGAGCTCGCGCGCCTTGGCCTCCTTCGAGCCCGCGCCCGGGCCCGCCACGACGATGTCGGTCTTCTTGCTGACCGAGCCCGAGACCTTGGCCCCCAGCGCCTCGGCCCGCGCCTTGGCCTCGGCGCGGGTCATCTTCTCGAGCGCGCCGGTGAAGACGACGGTCTTGCCGGCCACCGGGCTGCCGTCGGTCAGCGGACGTTCGGGCGCCTCGATGGTGCGGAGCTCTGCGATCAGCCGGTCGACGGAGGCGCGCTCGGTCGTCTGCCCCAGCGAGGTCACAAGCGACACGGCGACGGTCTGGCCGATACCGTCGATGCCCACGAGATCCTCCCACGCGGCGCGCGCCCCGGCGCTGACCGGCGGCTCGGCCTCCCAGGCGGCGTCGCGGGTTTCCTTGATGCGCGCGCGGCGTCCCTCGGCGGCGGCGGTCTTGCGCTCGGCCTCGACCGCGGTCTCGGCCTGGCGATAGCGTTCCGCGGCCGGGCGGGCGGCGTCGACCGCCTCGATCAGCTTGTCCCAGCTGGCGTAATGGCGGGCAAGATCATTGGCGACCACCTCGCCCACATGACGGATGCCGAGCGAAAAGATCACCCGGCCAAGCCCGATGGTGCGACGCTCGTCGATGGCGTCGAAGAGGTTCTGCGCGCTCTTCTCGCCCCAGCCCTCGCGGTTCTTGAGCTGCTGGATGCCGCTGCCGTAGCGGGTGCGCAGGGTGAAGATCTCGGCCGGTTCGCTGATCCAGCCGTCGCGATGGAACTGCTCGACCTGCTTGGCGCCGAGCCCCTCGATGTCGAAGGCGGCGCGCGAGACGAAATGCTTGAGCTTCTCGACCGCCTGCGCCGGGCAGACCAGACCGCCGGTGCAGCGGCGCACGGCGTCGCCCTCCTCGCGGATCGCCTCGGAGCCACATTCCGGACAGGTCTGCGGGAAGGCGTAGGGCTCGGCCTCCTCGGGGCGCTTGTCGAGATCGACATCGGCCACCTTGG
>NZ_JAATOS010000306.1:0-4799 GCF_011806505.1 Salipiger sp. HF18
TAAAGCCGGTGCTCCTGCTCGAGCACCCGCGCGGCAAGCGCGTCGGGCGTGTCGCCGGGCAGCACCGGCACGGTGGCCTGACCCAGGATCGGGCCATCGTCGAGCTCGGGCGTCACCTCGTGCACGGTGCAGCCGTGCTCGCGGTCGCCCGCCTCGAGCGCCCGCGCATGGGTGTGCAGCCCGCGATACTTGGGCAGCAGAGAGGGGTGGATGTTCAGCATCCTCCCCTGCCAGTTTTCCACGAAGCTCGCGGTGAGGACGCGCATGAAGCCCGCCAGGCACAGGATGTCCGGCGCGGCCTTCACCAGCTCGGCCTGCAGAGCCTCCTGGAACGCCTCGCGGTCGCCCTTGAACGGCCGGTGATCGACCACCGCCGTGGGGACGCCGCGCGCGCGCGCCTTCTCCAGCCCTCCGGCGTCGGCGCTGTTGGCCAGCACCAGCACCGGACGCGCCGGGTGGTCTCCGGTCATGCTGTCGACCAGCGAGACCATGTTGGACCCGCCGCCGGAAATGAAGATGGCGACGCGCTTCAAAGCAGCGCGCCCTCGTAGGCCATGCCCGGGGTGTCGGTGACGCAGCCCAGCGTGCAGACCGTCTCGCCCTCTTCGCGCAGCAGCGCGGTGAGCGCCTCGGCCCGGTCGGCACTGACCGCGAGGATCATGCCGATGCCGCAGTTGAAGGTCTTGAGCATCTCGGCCTGCGACATGCCGCCGGTCTCGGCCATCCACTTGAACACCGGCGGAAGATCCCACGCGTTCAGGTCGATGGCGGCGCCGGTGCCTTCGGGCAGGACGCGCGGCAGGTTCTCGGTCAGGCCGCCGCCAGTGATGTGCGCCAACGCATGGACGCCGCCCGCGCGGACCGCGGCCAGCGCCTGCTTCACATACAGCCTCGTCGGGGTCAGCAGCACCTCGCCGAGCGAGCCCTCGGCCCAGGGGCAATCCGCCTCCCATCCAAGGCCCGAGACCTCGACCAGCTTCCGCACGAGGCTGTAGCCGTTGGAGTGGACGCCGTCCGAGGCAAGCCCGATGAGCACGTCACCGACCGCGACGCCGGCGGGCAGCTCGGTGCCGCGCTCCATGGCGCCCACGGCAAAGCCCGCGAGGTCGAAATCGCCCGCCGGGTACATGCCCGGCATCTCGGCGGTCTCGCCACCGATCAGCGCGCAGCCCGAGCGCACACAACCCTCGGCGATGCCCTCGATGACGCGCGCGGCGCTGTCGGTGTCGAGCTTGCCGGTGGCGAAGTAGTCGAGGAAGAACAGCGGCTCGGCGCCCTGGCACACGAGGTCGTTCACGCACATCGCCACGAGGTCGATGCCGACGCCGTCCACGTGGCCGGTGTCGATGGCGATGCGCAGCTTGGTGCCGACGCCGTCGGTGGCCGCGACCAGCACCGGATCGGTGTAGCCCGCCCCCTTGAGATCGAAGAGCGCGCCGAAGCCGCCCAGCCCCGACACGGTGCCGGGCCGGTTGGTCCGCTTGGCTGCCGGTTTGATCCGGTCCACCAGCGCGTTGCCCGCGTCGATGTCCACACCCGCGTCTGCGTAGGTGATGCCGTTCTTGCCGTCGCTCATGCCGCCCTCCGGAATGTTTGCGCGCGGCTTTAGCGCATGGGCGCCGCGAAGGAAAGCGCCAAGCACGTGCCGCGGGGCCCGAGACGGCAGGGATTGCCCCGGCGCGCGGCCCGGCGCAGGGTGCCCGAAACGACGACAGGACCAAGGAGGACCGTCATGGCGCACGGATACGAGTCGGGGCGGCTGAACCTGCCCTTCACCGGCATCTGCACCTTCGCCAAGAAGCCCTATGTCGAGGACTGGACCCGGATCGAGGCCGACGCGGCCATCCTGGGCGCGCCCTTCGACGCCGGCACCCAGTGGCGGGCGGGCGCGCGCTTCGGCCCGCGCTCGGTGCGCGAGGCCTCGACGCTGTTCTCCTTCGGCCACGCCGGGGCCTACGACCACGAGGACGACGCCACCTATCTCGGCGAGGACGTGCGCATCGTCGACATGGGCGACGCGGACATCGTGCACACCGACACGCTGGCCAGCCACGCCAACATCCGCGAGGGCGTGCGGGCGGCGCTGGACGCGGGCGCGCTGCCGGTGGTGATCGGTGGCGACCACTCCATCAACATCCCCTGCATCGAGGCCTTCGAGGGTCACGCGCCCTTCCACGTCCTGCAGATCGACGCCCATCTCGATTTCGTCGACGAGCGCCACGGCGTCACCCGCGGCCATGGCAACCCGATGCGCCGCGCCGCCGAGAAGGATCATGTGAGCGGCCTGACCCAGGTGGGCATCCGCAATGTCTCGTCCACCGCCAAGGAGGGCTACGACGCCGCGCGCGCCATGGGCTCGGACATCCTGTCGGTGCGGCAGGCGCGCAGGCTCGGGGCCGCGGGCGTGGCCGAGCGCATCCCCGCCGGGGCGCCGGTCTACATCACCATCGACATCGACGGCTTCTGCCCCTCGATCGCGCCGGGCACCGGCACGCCCTCGCACGGCGGCTTCCTCTATTACGAAGTGCTCGAGATCCTGCAGATCATGGCGCGCGAGCACCGGGTGGTGGGCATCGACCTCGTCGAGGTCGCCCCCGACTACGATCCCACCGGCTCGACCGCGATTCTCGCCGCACAGGTGCTGATGAACCTGCTCGGCTTCGTGTTCCATGCCCGCGCCTCGGGCAGCGGGGATACGATTTAGCACCCGGCGCGGGGAAGGCGCGACATCCGGAGCGCAATTAACGGAAAGGTTGCAGATCCGGTGTAGCTTTCCCTTGCACGAGGCGGGGCGGGCACGGGAAGCTGTTCGACAGAGCAGCATATCATGAGAGCCAAAGGCCCATGTCCCTTCCCCTTGCCGGCGTCACGATCGTCGATTTCAGCCGGATTCTCTCCGGTCCCTACGCCACCATGATCCTCGCGGATCTCGGTGCCTCGGTCATCAAGATCGAGCGTCCCGGCCGCGGCGACGGCGCCCGCGCGCTGCCACCGCTGAAGAACGGCAAGAGCGGCTATTTCGCCGCGGTGAACCGGGGCAAGCGCTCGATCGCGCTCGACCTCGAGAATGCCGAGGATCGGGCGCTGCTGCGCCGCATCCTCGCCCGCGCCGACGTGCTGGTTGAGAACTTCCGCCCCGGCGTGATGGACCGCCACGGGCTTGGCTGGGAGGCGCTGCATGCCGAGCTCCCGGCGCTGGTCTACGCCTCGGTCAGCGGCTACGGCCAGACCGGCCCGGACGCGCGGCGCCCCGCCTATGACGCGGTGGCGCAGGCCCGCGCAGGCTTCATGGCGCTGACCGGCGATCCGGGCAGGCCCCAGCGCGCCGGCAGCTCCATCGCCGATCTCGCCGGCGGCATGTTCCTTGCCCACGGCATCCTCGCGGCGCTCTACGACCGGGTGCGCACCGGGCGCGGGCGGCGGGTGGACGTGGCGCTCCTTGACGCGCAGTTGGCCCTCATGGAGCAGGCGGTGGCGCAGACCGCCATCGGCCCCGCCCCTCAGGCCAACGGCACCCGGCACCCGAGCCTCGCCCCCTGCGAGGCGGTGGCGGCCTCGGACGGCGCCTTCGTGCTGGCCGCCGGCAGCGACGCCCAGTTCGAGCGCCTGTGCCTGACGCTGCAACTGCCGCTGTCGGACGATCCGCGCTTTGCCAGCAACGCGGCACGGCTGAGCCATGCCCGGCTGCTGAAGCGGCTGATCGAGGCCGCGACGCTGGAGCACCCGCGCTCGCACTGGCTGGCCAAGCTCACCGCCGCCGGCATCCCCTGCGCGCCGATTCAGAGCATGGATCAGGTGATGAAGGACCCGCAGCTGATGGCGCGCAACATGATCGTCGAGGTGCTCGACCGCTACGGACGCGCCACCTTCAAGGCCGCGGGCAACCCGATCAAGATGTCGGGGATGGAGGACCGCCCTGCCCGTCCCGCCGCGCCCGAACTCGACGGCAACCGCGGCGATATCCTGCGCTGGCTCGAGAGCTGAGCCGCTCTCCGCCTGCCTCGCAGGCATCCTGACGCCCGTCTGGCACCGGACCGGCCCAGAACACCAATTCGTCGGTTGCACCCCGCGCGCCCCCGTGCTTCCTGCGAAACGGAAACCCGGAGACCATCCTATGCTGCGCCGCCTCTATGACTGGACCATGTCGCTGGCCGACCACCCCAAGGCCCTCTGGGCGCTCGCCGCGGTGGCCTTCATCGAGGCGTCGATCTTCCCGATTCCGCCGGATGTGCTGATGATCCCGATGGTGCTCGCGGCGCCGCGCCGGGCCTGGCTGATTGCGCTGGTGGCGACGGTGGCCTCGGTGATCGGCGGGCTCGCAGGCTACGTCATCGGACACTTCTTCTTCGAAGGCCTCGGACGCCCGATCCTCGAGGCGCTCGGCAAGGGTGACGAGATCGAGGCCTTCAACGCGCGCTTCAACGGCGTGGGCTTCTGGGCGGTGCTCATCGCCGGCGTCACGCCCTTTCCCTTCAAGGTCATCACGATCATGTCAGGCTGGACGGCGATGCCGCTCGGCACCTTCGTGGTGACCGCCATCATCGCGCGATCGCTGCGCTTTTTCGTGGTGGCAGGGCTGCTCTGGGCCTTCGGAGCCCCCATCCGCGACTTCATCGAAAAGCGGCTGGGGCTTGTCTTCACACTCTTCGTGCTCATTCTTTTGGGCGGCTTCTACCTCGTGAGGTTCCTTTGAGACTGACCCGGACTTTCCTGATCCTGCTCGCTGCCGCCGGCTCTCTGGCGCTGCTGCTCGGTGCCTTCGGGTTCCAGGTCCTCGGAGGGCTCACCCCCTGCAAGCT
>NZ_JAATOS010000307.1:0-4791 GCF_011806505.1 Salipiger sp. HF18
CATGTCCGTGGCGGGACTCGGCCACGTCGCCAAGATCCGCTACCTGCACGACGGCACACCGCAGGAGACCGAGGTCGGGATGATCGCCCCGCCCGAGGTCCCTGCCCGCGACGCCGTCACCCTCGGCGAGCGCGACCTGCTGCCCGGTCTCGCGCTGGCCCGCATCAACCCCGCCGTCGGCGCCGAGCTGAACCTGCCGCTCAGCGGCGAGGGCGTGGTGGTCACCGATCCCGGCCCCTACGGCGCCCGCATCGGCCTGCGCCCCGGCGACATCCTGCGCGGCATCAACGGCAAGGCGGTCGAAGCCCCCGCCGACGTCGCGCCGCTGCTGAACCGCGCCGGCTCGCGGGTGCAGCTCGACGCGCAACGCGGCGGCTCGCGCCTGTCGCTGCGGTTCCGGAGCTGAGCCCTTGGCCGATCTCTTCGACAGCCCCGACGCCACGCCACCGGAGGACCGGGCCCCCCGCCCGCTCGCCGACCGGCTGCGGCCGCGGGCGCTCGACGAGGTGATCGGCCAGCGCCAGCTTCTCGGCCCCGATGCTCCGCTCGGCATCATGCTGGCCTCGGGCGCGCTCTCGAGCCTCGTGCTCTGGGGCCCGCCGGGGGTCGGCAAGACCACCATCGCGCGGCTGCTCGCGGATGCCACCGACCTGCACTTCGTCCAGATCAGCGCGATCTTCACCGGCGTCCCGGAGCTGCGCAAGGTCTTCGAGGCGGCCCGGCACCGCCGCAGCAACGGCCAGGGCACGCTGCTCTTCGTCGACGAGATCCACCGCTTCAACAAGGCGCAGCAGGACGGCTTCCTGCCCCACATGGAAGACGGCACCATCCTGCTGGTGGGCGCCACCACCGAGAACCCCAGCTTCGAGCTGAACGCGGCGCTGCTGTCCCGCGCGCAGGTGCTGGTGCTCGAGCGCCTCTCCCTCGCCGATCTCGAACGCCTCGCCCAGCGGGCGGAGAAGGAACTCGGCCGCGCCCTGCCCCTCGACGGCGCCGCCCGCGAGGCGCTGCTCGAGATGGCCGACGGCGACGGCCGCGCCGCGCTCAACCTCATCGAGCAGGTCATGGCGTGGAAGACCGACGCCAAGCTCGACACGGCCCAGCTCACCCGGCGGCTGATGCGGCGCGCGGCGCAGTACGACAAGTCCGGCGACGGCCACTACAACCTGATCTCGGCGCTGCACAAATCCGTGCGCGGCTCCGACCCGGATGCGGCGCTCTACTGGTTCGCCCGGATGCTCGAGGCCGGCGAGGACCCGCGCTTCCTGGCCCGCCGCATCACCCGCATGGCGGTCGAGGACATCGGCCTCGCCGACCCGCAGGCGCAGGCGATCTGCATCGACAGCTGGCAGACCTACGAACGGCTGGGCTCTCCCGAAGGCGAGCTGGCGCTGGCCAACGCGCTGGTCTACCTCGCGCTCGCGCCCAAATCCAACGCCGCCTACACCGCCTACAAGGCCGCCCGCGCCGATGCCCGCCGCACCGGCTCGCTGATGCCGCCGAAGCACATCCTCAACGCCCCCACCCGGCTGATGAAGGAACAGGGCTACGGCAGCGGCTACAGCTACGATCACGACGCCGAGGACGGATTCTCCGGGCAGGACTACTTCCCCGACGACATGGGCCGCCAGCGCTTCTACGCCCCGGTCGAACGCGGCTTCGAACGCGAACTGAAGAAGCGCGTCGAGTATTTCGAGCGCCTCCGCCGCGAGCGCAACGGCTGACCGGTAACGCGACGTCGCGCCTTCATCTTGCCGGATAAACTCCGGGGGTCCCGCAGGGGCGGGGGCAGAGCCCCCTCCGACCTTGACAAGCGCACCGCCGCGCGACATTCCGCGACCATGATCCTGACGCTTCTACAGGTCGCCCTGGGCGGCGCATTGGGCGCATCCGCGCGCTATCTGACCGGTGTCGCCATGACGTCGCTGATGGGGCGTGGCTTTCCGTGGGGAACGCTGGCCGTCAACATTCTCGGCTCCTTCCTCATGGGCCTGCTGGTGGTGGCGCTGGCCAACCTCTCCGCGACGCGGCTGGCGCCGTTCTTCGCGGTGGGCTTCCTCGGCGGCTTCACCACCTTCTCGAGCTTCTCGCTCGACGTCGCGACGCTCTACGAGCGCGGCGACGTCGCGCTGGCACTCGGCTACGTGGCGGTCTCGGTCGCCGTTTCCATCGCCGCGCTGTTCGCGGGCCTCCTTATCGCACGGAACCTTTTCGCATGAGCCGAGTCCAGACCATCACCATCGGCCCCGGCGACGGCGACCAGCGCCTCGACCGCTGGCTGAAGCGGCACTTCCCGCACCTCGCGCAGGGCCGCATCGAGAAGATGTGCCGCAAGGGCGAGATCCGCGTCGACGGCGGCCGGGTCAAGGCCTCGACCCGCCTCGAGGTCGGCCAGCAGGTGCGCATCCCGCCGCTGCCCGAGCCCGACGCCGTGAACGCGGCCCCCGCCGCCGCGCCGAAGCCCCGTGTGAGCGATGCCGACACCAAGTTGATCCAGGACGCGGTGATCTGGAAGGACGACCACATCATCGCGCTCAACAAGCCGCCGGGCCTGCCGGTGCAGGGCGGCAGCAAGACCACCCGACACGTGGATGGCCTCTCCGAGGCGCTGCGCTTCGGCCTCGACGAGAAGCCGCGCCTCGTGCACCGGCTCGACAAGGACACCTCGGGCGTGCTGCTGCTGGCGCGCACCCGCGCGGTGGCGCAGGCGCTGACCGCCGCCATCCGCCACAAGCAGACCCGCAAGATCTACTGGGCGGTGGTCGCGGGCGTGCCCACCCCCTACCTCGGCGAGATCCGCTACGCGCTGGTCAAGGCGCCCGGCCACGGCAGCTCGGGCGAGGGCGAGAAGATGATCTGCGTGCACCCGCGCGACGTCGACCGCACCGAGGGCGCCAAGCGCGCCCACACGCTCTACGCCACGCTCTACCGCGTCGCCGGCCGCGCCTCGTGGGTGGCGCTCGAGCCGATCACCGGCCGCACCCACCAGCTGCGCGCGCACATGGCCGAGATCGGCCACCCGATCATCGGCGACGGCAAGTACGGCGGGTCGGGGCAGGAAAACCTCGGCGACGGCTGGGGCGCCCAGCTCGGCGGGGTGATCTCGAAGAAGCTGCACCTGCACGCCCGCTCGATGACCTTCGAACACCCGGTGACCCACAAGCGCGTCACCGTGACCGCGCCGCTGCCCGAGCACATGAAGCACACCTGGGAGACCCTCGGCTGGACCGAGGACCTCGCCGCGGACGACCCCTTCGAAAGCCTGCAATGACCGACCTGCGCCTCGTGATCTTCGACGTCGACGGCACCCTCGTCGACAGCCAGGCCGACATCCTCGCCTCGATGCGCGCGGCCTTCGCCAGCGCCGGGCTCGAGGCCCCCGCGCGGGCCGAAATCCTGTCGATCGTCGGGCTGTCGCTGCCGCTGGCGATCGCCGAGCTCGCGCCCGGGATCGACCCCGCGACCCGCGACGCCATGGTCGAGGCCTACAAGGCCAGCTACATGGGGCTGCGCATCGAGAAGGGCACGCCGCAGAGCTCGCCGCTCTATCCCAACACACGCGAGGTGCTCGAGGCGCTGATCGACGAGACCGGCGCCGGGGCGGTCTGGTGGCAGCGCGCCTATGACCCGGCCGCGGTCGAGCGCGACACCGCGGTGAAGGCGGCGCTGAAGGACCGCGGCACCGACGTGCGCAGTTTTGCCGGGCACCTGCTGTTCGAGCTCTTCGTCTCGCAGCAATGCGCCGACGACCACCCCTCCAAGCCCCACCCCGCGATGATCGAGGCCGCGCTCTCCGAGACCGCCATGCCCGCGCACCGCGCGGTGATGCTGGGCGACACCAGCTTCGACATGCAGATGGCGCGCGCCGCCGGCGTCACCGCCATCGGCGTCACTTGGGGCTACCACGACGCAGCGCGGCTGCGGGACGCACATCACGTCATCGACGACATCCGCGCCCTGCCCGCCCTGCTGGAAGAAATCTGGGAGACGACCGCATGAGCGAATGGGCCCCCCGCCGCTTCTACACCGAGGCGACCGTCACCGAGACCGAAGGCGGTTACGGCATCGCACTGGACGGCCGCCGCGTGATGACCCCGGGCAAGTCGCCGCTGGTGGTGCCGACCCGCGCACTCGCCGAGGCCATCGCCGCGGAATGGGCGGCGCAGGGCGAGAAGATCGCCCCCGAGACCATGCCCTTCACCCGCACCGCCAACAGCGCCATCGAGAAGGTCGCCCCGCAGCGCGCCGCGGTGGCCGACATGCTGGCGGAATACGGCGACAGCGACCTGCTATGCTACCGCGCCGTGGAGCCCGAGCCGCTGGTGGCCCTGCAGTCCGAACGCTGGGATCCGATGCTCGCCTGGGCGGCCGAGCATCTTGGCGCCGCGCTTGAGCCGCGCGCGGGGCTGATGCACGCGCCGCAGCCCGCCGAGGCGCTCGAGCGCCTCGCAGCCCGCACCCATACGCTCGACCATTTCCGGCTGGCGGCCTTTCACGATCTCGTGGCGCTGACCGGCTCTCTGGTGCTCGGCTTTGCCGCCACCGACCCCGCGCAGGATCCCGAGGCGCTCTGGGCGCTCTCCCGGCTCGACGAGACCTGGCAGGAAGAGACCTGGGGCACCGACGAGGAAGCCCGCGAGATGTCCGAGAACAAACGCCGTGCGTTTCTTCACGCTCATCGATTTTTTGCTCACTGCGCCACTGATTAATCACGCCGCGGCACCGGAAACACTGCCCATTTTCGCGGCAGTGCATGGTGTCTTTCGCAGCGGAACGGCTTGACCTCTCTTC
>NZ_JAATOS010000308.1:0-4784 GCF_011806505.1 Salipiger sp. HF18
AAGCGGATGCGGGCGGCAAGCTCACCGGCGTCGGCGGCACCATCGTGGCGCAGGTCTTCGTGCGCCTGCTGCGGCTCGATCCGGAAAGCATCCTAAACACCGACTTCACCCCGTGGGAGGGATTCGGCGGCGCCGACATGACCATGGGCAAGATGATGAAGTGGATCGAGACCAACCGCGACACGATCCCGCTGGGCAACGAGCTGCGCTGCGGCTGAGCCATCCGGGGCGCGCCGCCCGCAGGTGGCGCGCCTTTTCTCAGGACGAGACCGAAGGCCCCGTCAGGCGAAAAGCTCGTGCGCCAGTTCCAGCGCGTCGACGAGCGCGTCGACCTCGGCCTCGGTGTTATAAAGCGCGAAGGATGCGCGGCAGGTCGCCGAGAGCCCGAGATGGTCCATCAGCGGGCCTGCGCAATGATGGCCCGCGCGCACCGCGACGCCCTTCTTGTCGAGGATCGTCGAGACGTCATGGGCATGCGCCGCGCCGTCGAGCGTGAACGAGAAGATCGCCGCCTTGCCGGGCGCGTTGCCCTGCACCTGCAGCCAGTTCAGCCCCGACAGCCGCGAGCCGGCATAGGCCGCGATCTGCGCCTCGTGGGCGGCCACGTTCTCCATTCCCAGCGACATCAGGTACTCGAGCGCGACGCCCATGCCGATCTGCTGGACGATGCCCGGGGTGCCGGCCTCGAACTTCATCGGCGGGGCGGCATAGGTCACGCAGTCCTTGTGGACCTCGCGGATCATGTCGCCGCCGCCCATGAACGGGCGCATCTCGGCCAGCCGCTCCTTGCGGATGAAGATCGCGCCCGAGCCCGAGGGGCCGTAGAGCTTGTGGCCGGTGATGGCGTAGAAATCGCAGCCGATGTCCTCGACATCGACCGGCATATGGACTGCGCCCTGACTGCCGTCGACCAGCACCGGCACGCCCATCTCGCGCGCGGCGTGGCAGATGGTCTTCACGTCCACGACCGTGCCGAGCACGTTCGAAAGCTGCGTGACGGCCACCAGCTTGGTCTTCGGGCCGATCGCGTCGATCACCTTCTGCGGGTCGAGCGCGCCGGTCTCGTCCACGTCGACCCACTTCAGCACGACGCCCTGACGCTCGCGCAGGAAGTGCCAGGGCACGATGTTGGCGTGGTGCTCCATCACCGACAGCACGATCTCGTCGCCAGGCTCGAAACGCGGCATGGCCCAGGAATAGGCCACGAGGTTGATGCCCTCGGTGGTGCCGGAGGTGAAGACGATCTCTTCCTCGTCCTTCGCGCCAAGGAAGCGCGCCGTGATGCCGCGCACCGCCTCGTACTTCTCGGTGGCGAGGTTGGACAGGTAATGCAGCCCGCGGTGGACGTTGGCATATTCCTCGGCATAGCCGCGGGTCACGGCGTCGATCACCGCCTGCGGTTTCTGCGCCGAGGCGCCGTTGTCGAGATAGACGAGCGGCTTGCCGTTGACCTCACGCGAGAGGATCGGGAAGTCGCGGCGAATTTCGGAAACGTCAAACATCAGCCTGCCATGGTTTCGGGGGAGACCCCTGCTAGCACGAGTAGAAGGACCATCGCAAAGGCAAGTGCGATGGTTACGATGACGAGCAGCAGCAGGGCTTTCCAGAGATCGCTGAAGCCATGCGCCACTTCGAGGAAGTTGATCAGGATCCAGACGCCGGCCATCAGCGCGGCGACCACCATGAGCGAGCCCAGGGCCGAGGACAGCAGCCCCGCCAGCAGCACGACGAGCTGCGCCAGCGCCCGCAGGACGTGGAACCACGCGAGCAGCAGCGCGATCTCGATGTCGCGCCCGGTGCCGCCAAGCGCCCGCCCGACCACGCCGAGCAGGACGATGGTCACCGCGAGCTCGAGCGCGAGGATTCCCGCAACGAAGACCGGACCAAATTGCGCGGGCAGTGCCTCGGCCGGGACCAGCACGAAGGAGCCCCCCGCCACCAGCCCGTTCAGCACCACCGACAGCGCCAGCGCCGTCAGGATCGCCTCACCGCTCAGCCGCATGGCCAGCAGCAGGCGCGCCACCTCGCGCGGTGCCGCAACCGTCTGCAGCGCCAGCCGGAGGAAGCCCGCCGGGGTCATTCCGCCGCCGCCTTCTGCGACGCGACAAGCCCGCCGAGCCAGAACCACACGAAGACCGCGAACCACAGCAGACCCACGATGGTCAGCTGCGGGCCCGTCCCCACCAGCCCCGCGACGAGCCCGTTCAGCAGCACCAGCGGCGTCGCCGCCAGCAGCGCCCAGAACAGCGCCAGCCGGGCGCCGTAGCCCGACCCCTTGCCGCCGAAGAGGCGGGCGGCAAGGTGGCTGAGGAAGGCCAGCACGTAGAACAGCAGCGGTGCGACCACCAGCCACGCCAGCAGCGAGGCGCCGAGCATCGGGTTGAGCTCGGTCCCCGCCAGATGCGCCTGCCGTGCGAGCTGCGGCATCTGTGCCACGAAGAACAGCCCGCAGGCGGCCATTACGAACATCAGTGCGCGGTCCTCGCGCGGCCCCTGTCGCAACAGGCGCCGCACGACGGCCCCCGGCCCCCGGTAGGTGGCCAGGATCTCGCGCGAGAGCGTCATCAGCCGCGGCGCCGCAGGAGCCAGGCCTCGACCCGGCCTACGATCTCTTCCTGCAGGCTCTCATCCTCGATCTCCTGCACCGCTTCCGCGATGAAGGCGATGGTCAGAAGGTCCTCGGCGATGCCGCGCGGCAGGCCGCGGGCGCGCAGGTAGAAGAGGCCGTCCTCGTCGATGGCGCCCGAGGTGGACCCGTGCGAGCAGGCCACGTCGTCGGCGTAGATCTCGAGCTCGGGCTTGGCGAGGAACTGGCTGTCCTCGTCGAGCAGAAGCGACTGGCTGATCTGGTAGCCGTCGGTCTTCTGGGCACCCTGCTTCACCAGGATCTTGCCCTGGAACACGCCGGTTGCGCCGTTGCGCAGCACCTTCTTGAAGACCTGCCGGCTTTCGCAGTTCACCGCGTCATGGGTGACGAACACCGTGTCGTCGTGGTGGAAATCGCCGTCGCCCATGCAGGCGCCCGCGATGTGGCAGACCGCGTCGTCACCGGTCAGCTCGACCACGCACTCGTTGCGGGTCAGCACGCCGTTCACCGTGAGGGTGAAGGTCTTGAAGGTGCTCTCGGTGCCGAGCCGCGCGAAGATATGCGTGGCGGCGCGACGCTCGTGGTCGCGGCCCTGGGCGCGGATGTGGTGGAACCCGGCGCCGTCGGCCACGTCCACTTCCATCACCTTGTTGAAACGCGCCGCCGCGGGCCCGTTCTCGAGCACGGTGACGTCGCCGCCTTCTTCGACCTTCACCACGTGATGCAGGATCGCGTCCGAGGTCTCGGACTCGTGGTAGTAGATCAGCGCGACCGGCTTCGAGACCTTGCCGGTGACGCGCATCAGGATGCCGTCTGTGGCGAAGGCGGTGTTGAGCGCCGCGAGCGGACGCTCGACCGGGGTCTGGCCGTCCTCTTCGAGCTTGCCGTAGAGATCCTGCGCCCAGTGGATGTCCGCCGCATCGGCGAGCCGGGCAATCTCGATGTTCTCGAGCGCCAGCGGATCAGAGGCCTCGGCATCGAAGACGCCGTCGCGGAACACGATCTTCAGGCGATCGACACCGTCGAACACCAGCGGCTCGTCCCCCTGGAACACCGCGGCCGTTTTTGCCTCTGCCGCCACGAGGGTGTCGGGGCGGTTTTTTTTCTTGTCCTCGTCACGGGCGCCGGGCAGGCCCATCGCCTGCAGCCGGGCAAGCGCCGACTGGCGCGCTGGCGCCGACCAGCCACCCTCGGGCAGGTCGAGCGCGGCAAGGCGCGCGTCGGTCGCCGTCTGCTTCGGTTGCGGAAGTGCCATTTACGCCTCCTCTTCGATCAGGTGCGCGTAGCCTTGCGTCTCGACCTCGAGCGCCAGCTCGGGGCCGCCGGTCTTGATGATGCGGCCGTCGTACATGATGTGGACCACGTCCGGCTTGATGTGGTCAAGCAGGCGCTGGTAGTGCGTGATCACGAGGAAGCCGCGACCCTCGTCGCGCAGCGCGTTGACGCCGTCCGAGACCAGCTTCATGGCGTCGACGTCGAGGCCCGAGTCGGTCTCGTCGAGGATGCACATCTTCGGCTCGAGCATCGCCATCTGCAGGATCTCGTTGCGCTTCTTCTCGCCGCCCGAGAAGCCGACGTTCACCGGACGCTTCAGCATCTCGGCGTCGATCTTCAGGCTCTTGGCCTTTTCACGCACGACCTTGAGGAACTCGGTCGAGGACATCTCCTCATCGCCACGAGCCTTGCGCTGAGCGTTCACCGCGGTGCGCAGGAAGGTCATGTTGCCGACGCCGGGGATCTCGACCGGGTACTGGAACGCGAGGAAGAGGCCTGCCGCGGCGCGCTCTTCGGGCTCCATCTCGAGGATGTCCTCACCGCCGAGCGTGGCTTCGCCCTCGGTCACCACGTAGCCGTCCTTGCCGGACAGCACGTAGGAGAGCGTCGACTTGCCCGAGCCGTTCGGCCCCATGATGGCGTGCACCTTGCCCGCTTCCACGGTCAGGTTCACACCCTTGAGGATCTGCTTGTCCTCTTCCTCAAGTTTCACCTGCAGGTTCTTGATTTCCAGCATGTTTTCTCTCCATTCGACCCGCCCGGGCCGCGTTCGCGTCACGCGGCGTTCAGGGCCGCATCGTCAGTTGCATGATCCGCAGCAGCCGCTTGGGCGGCACCGGCTGCGGGGTGATCTCGAACCGGGCGAGACGCCCGGTCATTTCGGGGCGGCCGAGGAATTCCTCGACCCGGTGATAGTGTTGCC
>NZ_JAATOS010000309.1:0-4780 GCF_011806505.1 Salipiger sp. HF18
TTCTGCCCTGCGCCGCCTCACCCCTGCTGAATCGTTCAGCCCCGGCGACCAAACACCGGTCACCTCTCCGCGATGTCGCAAAGCGCACCGCTGACGACGCACTGGCGTTCACAGCGCAGGGGTTCCCGTGCGACGATGAGAGCGCAATTCCCTCGGAAAACGGAAGGCGCCTCATGATCTCGGTCCTCGGCAGCGTCTGGGCGCTGCTTCTCGGAACATTCCTCATCATGCTGGGAAACGGCATGCAGTTCACCCTGATCGGTCTGCGCGGGGACATCGAGGGATTCTCCACCGGCGCGCTCGCGATCATCACCTCGGGCTACTACATCGGCTTCCTCTCCGGCGCCCGAGTCACCCCGGTGCTGATTCGCCGCGTGGGGCACGTGCGTGTCTTCGCGGCCCTTGGCAGCTTCATGTCCGCCGGCCTGATCGCCCTGCCCCTCGCGACCGAGGTCTGGGCCTGGACACCCCTGCGCCTGCTCATCGGCTTCTGCATGTCCGGGGTCTACGTGGCGGCCGAGAGCTGGCTGAACCACGCTGCCACCAACGACACCCGCGGCAAGATCCTGTCGGCCTACATGATCGCCCAGACGCTCGGTGTCATCGGCGCGCAGGCACTCCTGACGCTCGGCGACGCGGCGACCTCGGCGCTTTTCATCGCCGCCTCCATCCTGGTCTCGCTGTCCTTCGGCCCGATCCTGCTGTCGGTCTCACCCACCCCGGCCGTGACCGTCACCCGCGCCATGTCGCTGAAGGAGCTCTTCGGCCACGCGCCGCTCGGCACCGTCGGCACCTTCCTCCTGGGCGGGATCTACGCCACGCAGTCGGGCATGGGCGCGGTCTTCGGCACCCAGATCGGCCTCTCGACCCCGCAGATCGCGCTCTTCGTCGCCATGCTCTTCGCCGGCGCGCTGTTCCTGCAATACCCGATCGGCTGGCTCTCGGACATCATGGACCGCCGCAAGCTGATCTTCGGAGCCGCCGCCCTGGGCGCGGCCGCCTGCGCCTTCGGCCTGATGACGGAGGGACGCTCGGACATGCTGCTCCTCGCCGCCTTCTTCGCCGGAGGCGTGACGACCCCGCTCTACTCGCTGTTCCTGGCCTATACCAACGACGACCTGCCGCCCGACGACATGCCCGCGGCGTCGGGAGGCCTGGTCTTCGTCTTCGGCATCGGCGCGATCGCGGGGCCCCTGCTCTGCGGCTGGGCCATGCAGATGCTCGGGCCGCAAGGGTTCTGGGTCATCCTGACGGGAACCTTCGCCGGGATCTCCGCCTACGCCCTCTACCGCATGACCCAGCGCCCGCGCGTCAAGGACCAGGACACCGACAGCTACCTGACCGTGCTGCCCACGACGTCACTCGTCGCCGTGGAGGCCGCCACGAGCTGGGCGGTGGAGCAGGCGGAGAGTGAGCAGGAAGGTGATCACCGCGAGAGAGTGTAAACTGGTCTGTAGCCAATTTGAGCCTAGGCTCTGGACTCATAGCCAATAGATGACGTTTGCGGCGAGAGCGATGGCGGAGAAGAAGGCCTTTGGGCATCTGTCATATCTGGTTGCGACACGGCGCCAGTCCTTGAGCCTGCCGAACATGATCTCGATACGGTTCCGGCGTTTGTAGCGGCGTTTGTCGTATTTCACGGTTGTCTTGCGTTGCTTCCGGCCCGGGATGCAGGCGCGTATCCCTTTGTCTTGCAACGCTTCTCGGAACCAATCGGCGTCGTTGCCCCGATCTCCGAGCAGCCAGTCGACATCGGGCAGGCTGCTGAGCAACGCTCGCGCCCCGATGTAGTCACTGACTTGGCCAGCGGAGACGAAGAAACTGATCGGGCGGCCGTTGCTGTCGCAGATGGCATGCAGCTTGGTGTTCATGCCGCCCTTGGTGCGACCGATCAGGCGGCCGCGCCCCCCTTTTTGACGCCCAGACTGCACGCCGTGCGGTGAGCCTTCAGGTACTTGCGCAGGCTCACTCGAACGCATGGCGTTCGCCTGATCACTTCGATCATTACGGTCTTCTTCTCGCCGTGCCCGGCAACCAGTCCCGCCATCATCTTCGCGAAGATGCCCTGTTCGTGGCTTCTCTCGGACCGATGGCGTTCAGCCACTCACCTCCACCGCTTCCAACGATTGTGGAGCGTTTCCGGCGCTTTCGCGGCCCCACTGGGGCCACGGTCGCCTTCAACTGTGGGGGCCGTATGCGGCAGGGGCATCGCGCCACCGCAAGCCGTCACGATTTATGAAGATAATCCCACTCAACACGCGCCGATCATCAACGCGCGGCTTGCCATGGGACTTCGGGAAGCTGGGCTCTAGACGCGCCATCTGCGCATCGCTCAGCCAGAAGAGATCAGACATATTACCGCTCTATTTTCGTGCGGTGAATCATGCCCTCCGGCTCAAATCAATGGGTCCTGAGCCTAAAAGGCACAACGACCCATCACACAGTCTCCATGCACGCTTCTGTTTTTATACAGACTTTTCACTTCATTTGAGAATCTACTTCACATTCAAAACTTGGCGTTTAACATCTATGCGACATGGCGGAGAAGCCGCTCGGAATCATCTTGCTCCGCGACATTTTGAAATTTTGCCACAACTTCGCTGAGCAAATTCGTCGCAGCAGTCAAAGCCGTCGTTGCAGCGGAGGTCTCTTCAAACATGGCGGCATTCTGCTGAGTAAGCTGGTCAAGCTCGCCCATGGTATGTTTTAAATCTGCGATGCCTTGTGCGTGCGTTCCGACCGTAGATGCGATGTTTTGCATGGAGTCCAGAGCATTGCGAACTGCGTCGAGAACGCCGCGAAGTGCGGAACCAGCGTTCTCGACCAGTTTGACACCGTTCGTAACCTGGCGGGCACTATCGTTTATAAGATCACTGATTTCTTTCGCAGCTTCCGACGACCTGCCTGCAAGCGCGCGAACTTCCGATGCCACAACAGCAAACCCTTGACCAGCGGCCCCCGCCCGCGCGGCCTCCACTCCGGCATTGAGCGCCAGTAGGTTGGTCTGCAACGCCACGTCTTCGATCAAAACGACAACCGAAAGGATCCGGTCAGAGCTACTTTTTATTTGTCCCATTGCTTCCAATGCACCGTCGACCACTTTCATGCCGTTCTCCGCATCGTCTCTCGTCTGGCCTGTCGCCACCGCCACACGCTGGGCGTGCTCTGACGCTGCGGTCATGACTTCACTGATTTCATCAATTTGCGAGGTCACATTGCCCAGGGCGTTCGCCTGATCCTCTGTCCTCTTGGCGAGTCTTTCGGATGCCGAAGCAATGCTGTTTGTATCTATTTTGATTGAATCTGCGTTTTCCTGGACGCTGGTCATCGCAACCGACAGCGCGTTGACCGCACTATTGAACTCGTTGCGCAGTGGCTCGAACTGATCCGGAAACTCTGTGTCGATCCGAGTCGTAAGGTTCCCGTCTGCCAGTTTTGTCAAAGCCGCGCTGAACTGCTCCATGACATCGAGCTGTTCCGCTTCCTTCCTGGTCAAACTCAATTGCAGCTCCTGCGAGCTTTCCAACGCGTCGGACAGGCTTTTTGCCTCTTGCTCAATCTGCTCGCGCTGGCCAAGTTGCACACGCAGAAGATAGAAGAGACCTCCGGTTTCGGCCACCCAGACCGTGCCGTGAAGGGCCAGGCGCGATACGTCAATCAGCAAGCCACTACTTGGATAAATCAAAGTCGGCAGAAAGAGCGTCAACACCGCGTGATGAACAATGACGATCGCCGATGCAAAGAGAAGCGCGCGCTGGTCCTGCAATATGACCAATGTCGCCAGCACGGCAAAATAGATCAGGTGGGTGTCGAGCTGCCATGAATGTCCGGACAACGCTGCAGTCAGCAATGGCAGTTGGCCCATCACACCGAGCGACACAGCCAGACGCGCGATCCCCCCACCACGTAGCTGTAGGCTGATGGTGACGGCAGCAATTGCGAGAGACATGACCAAAAACGGCCAAGGTGACACACCTGCCATCCACGCTCCGAACGCCGGGACGGGCGTCAGCAAAATGTTCAGATAGCCGATCAAGCGTAGACCTTTTCCCTGTGCGACTTCCAGGGATGAGCTGGTGGTGTTCATTTCAAACTCCGCAAAGTTGGGCTGCTATCGCGCCGTCGAGTACCAACCAAGCGCCTTCCATTCTCAAACGCGCTGGAAAGCTCTCAGGCTGACTGCCTGCAACAGCCAGCAATGCAATCGGTGCGCCTGCAGGGCCGATCGGTCGTCCGCCGGCGCGACGCAAGATTTCAGGCAATCCGTCCATTGGTCCGACAACAAGAAATGTGGTCGCTGACTGAAGGGGGCGGCCAGCTAAGGCCAACACCGGTGCCGCGATCAGGGGACCAAGAACCAGACATATCATTGCCACCAAGCGCATTACGGCCAACCCAAATATTCCATACGAGCTGTAGAGATAATGCCCAGGCCTTACTGTTCGATTAAGCAGTGCACGCCAAAAACTCCTCGGCCATCCCATCGCCGGGTTGCTCGTGGGCGTTGTTGCAGAACTCAGCCGGTGAAGGTCTCACATCGGGACTCCATGCGGTTACCTGTGCCGCACCGTCGCAGACGGCACCGAGCCCATCCACGGCATCCCACAAAGCGCTCGACGCTGTCTTCAGAGGCACGCAGCCGCGCGCTTGGTCGCGCTGCGTGCTCGGAAAAGGCCAGCGAGAAGCGCAAGGACGGCAAAGCAGATTACGGCGGGCCCCGCGCCCGGACCCGCCACCAGGAACCCCCAGAAAAGTGCGCCGGCGGGTTGGCCCCCGGCGG
>NZ_JAATOS010000030.1:0-23016 GCF_011806505.1 Salipiger sp. HF18
GCTCACTTTTATCTCTTCCATTCTTTCTACTATCACCACCCTTCTCCCTCCCTCTTCCTATTACCTTTTTAAGACTCCTTTCCGTTTGCGCCCCTCTTCCACTGTTATCTGGGTCTTGAGCCGCTTGGCCTTGTCGTCCCACGACCGCCGCAGCAGGAAGAGCCCGGGCTCGGACAGCGCCAGGGTGCGGCGCATCACCGGGTGATCCGGCGCGATCCCGAGCGTCTCGGGCGGCGGCGGGGCGCCGAAGAGCCCGTCGTCCTGCGCCTCGGGCGTTGCCAGCAGGAAGCGCGCGATGCGCCAGGCCAGCGTCGCCTTGCCGAGCCCCTTGGGGCCGGTGATCAGCCAGCCATGGTGCAGCCGGCCCGAGGTGTAGGCGGAGAGGAAGTCCTGCTCGGCCCGGTCCTGCCCGAACAGGCGGACGGTCTCGCGCGGATGCGGCGCGCCCTCGACGCGGTCGGGCTGGGGAATCTCGGTGTCGCTCATGTCCGCGCTTGTAGCGCGGCACGCACGTCGCGCGCCACCGCTTCGGGCGCGCGGTTGCCGTCGATGATGCGGAAGCGGTCGGGGAACTCGGCGGCGAGGGCAAGGAAGCCCGCGCGCATTTTCTCCTGCAGCGGCAGTCCGAAATCCTCGAAGCGCTCCTCGGCGGTGGCGCGCGCCTTGGCCCGGGGCAGCGCCGCGGCGGGGTCCATGTCGATGAGGATGGTGAGGTCGGGCTCGACGCCGATCATGCGCTCGTGCAGGGCGTCGACGGCGGCGCGCAGATCGCCGCGCGACAGGCCCTGGTACATGCGGGTGGAATCGGCGAAGCGGTCGCAGATCACCGTGGCGCCGCGGGCCAGCGCCGGCTGGATGGTGCGTTCCAGATGGTCGCGGCGGGCGGCGGTGAAGAGAAGTAGCTCGGTCTCGGCGGACCAGCGGTCGGGATCGCCCTGCAGCACCAGCGCCCGGATCTCCTCGGCGCCGGGGGAGCCGCCGGGCTCGCGGGTCAGCACCACCTCGTGCCCGTCCCCGCGCAGCTGCTCGGCGAGCAGCCGCGCCTGGGTGGATTTGCCAGAGCCGTCGATGCCTTCGAAGCTGATGAACAGCCCCGTGCCGCCGGTCACATCGCCTCTCCGGCGGCGGGCTGCTGGATACGGTTGAAGAGCGCCTTGCTGACCACCAGCATGCGCTTGGTGAACCCGCCGCCCGCGACCTCGTGCTCGGCGAAGAGCGGCACCCGGTGCTCGGGCAGGCCTTCGGGGCGGATGATCAGCTCGGCCAGCTGCTGGCCCTGCGCGATCGGCGCCTTGAGCGGGCCGGTGTAGACCACCTCGGCCTCGAGCGTGGTGCCCGGGGTCACCGGCACCAGCAGGGTGATGTCGTCCTCGGCCACGAGGCCCACGCTTTCGGCGGAGCCCATCCAGACGTCGGCCTGCGCGACGGCGGTGCCCTTCTTGACCAGCGTGCGCTCGGCGAACTGGCGGAAGGCCCAGTTGACGATGGACTCGCTTTCCTCGGCGCGGGCGCGCTCGCTGTCGAGTCCGGTCATCGCGAAGACCACCCGGCGCTCGCCCTGCTTGGCCGAGCCCACGAGCCCGTAGCCGGCCTCGGCGGTGTGGCCGGTCTTCAGCCCGTCGGCGCCGATGTTGAGGCGCAGAAGCGGGTTGCGGTTGTTGACGTTCGAGGGCGCGCGGCCGTCGAAGGCGAACTGCTTCTCGGCGAAGATCGGGTAGAATTCGGGGAAGTCCTCGATGATCCGGGTCGCCAGCAGGGTGAGGTCGCGCATCGACATGCGGTGGTTGGCCGCCGGCCAGCCGCTGGCGTTGGCGAAGGTCGAGTTGGTCATGCCGAGCTGCTGGGCGCGCCGGGTCATGAGCTCGGCGAAGCCGGGCTCGGTGCCATTGGGCGACAGCGCCTCGGCGATCACCGCGCAGGCGTCGTTGCCCGAGAGCACGATGATGCCGCGCAGCAGGTCCTCGACCCGGACCCGGTCCTGGGTGTTGAGGAACATGGTCGAGCCGCCGTAGGACATGGCGTGTTCCGAGACCGGCAGGCGTTCGTCCAGCGTCAGGCGCCCGTCGTGGATTGCCTCGAAGGCCATGTAGAGCGTCATCAGCTTGGACATCGAGGCCGGTGGCATCGCCTCGTCGGCGTTCTTGGCCATCAGCACCGTGCCGGTGGTGTAATCGAGCACGAAGGCGGCGCGGGCGCTGGTGTCGAAGGCACCGGCCTGTGTTGCGAGCACCGCGAGGGTCGAGGCGGCGGCCAGCAGCCGGCGCAGGGGGCGGGAAGCGATCATCGGGCGGCTCATCGTCCTTCTTGTGCGTCTGTTCGTGCGTCTTGTCATTTCCGGCCGCAGCGGAGGCCGGGACGGGGTCAGTTGGTCACGGCGTAGGCGTCGGTGAAGCCCGATGCCTTGATCTTGCGGTGCAGGTCGGCGCGCTCGGTCTCGTTCTGGGCCGGGCCGACGATGACCCTCCAGAAGGTCTTGCCCGAGCTCGACTGCTCGCGGACCGTGGGCACCATTCCGTTCTGCCGCATGGCGGTGGCGGTGTTCTCGGCGTTCTGCTCGACGCTGAAGATCCCGATCTGGATATAGGGCTTGTCGAGCGAGGAAACAGGTTTCGCGGGCGCGGGTTTCGGCGCCAGGGTGGCGGCCTGCGGGGCAGGGGCGGTCTCGGCGGGGGCCGCGGCCGGCGCGGCGGTGGCTACGCCCGCGACCGGGTCGAGGGAGCTTTCGCTCACGTTCGATGCCCCGGGCAGGGTCGCGGCCTCGGTGGCGGCGGGCACCGGGTCGGGATCGGCGGCCATCTCCTCGCGGCGCAGGGCGATCACGTCGAGGTTGGTGGGCGCGCCCGCCAGCATCTCGAGCGCGGCGGCGGCGTCGGAGGAGACCTGAAGCCGTGGCCCCGGCGTCTCGCGCTCGCGGCGGAAGAGGGCGCCGATGACGAACTGGCCGTTCTGCTGGTTGCGGATGATGACGCGCTCGGGGTCGGTCACGTCGGGGTGGGCGACCCAGACGCCGCCGAGCGAGGGCCGTCCGTCCCAGAGCCCCGCCTCGGTGGCGTGGAAGATCTCGGGCGCCTCGATGTCGCGCTCGACGCTGCGCCCGGCGCGGCTGACGGTCTCGCCGGTCTCGGCGCCCTTGTTCTTGGATTGCAGGAAGCCGGGCATCGCACTCTCGTCACAGCCGACGAGCGCCGTGGCGCCGGCAAGCAGGATCGCTGCCCGCCACGCAGTGCCCGGCCGCTTTGCAAACTCTGTGCCCATGCGTCGTTCCTTGCCTGTGTCAGAGCCCGCGCCCTGTCGTCCGCTCTTGTCCCCGGATCTTTTGCTGCCGGGGTTATTGTTCACCGGGTGCGCCGTCCGGGGGCGGTGCCCGCCGGTGATGCCTGCTCCATTGTGCCTGTGTCCCGCCGGTCCGGCCGGCGTGATGGCGCCGAGAGTAACGGTTCGGCCGGTTCAAGGAAAGCCCGCAGTGTCCGGCTGGCGGTTTTTCCCTCGACATGCGGCTTTCAGAATCGCGTGAGCGAGGCTAGTCGTGTCGGACCGGAGGTTTGGCAGAGTGGTCGAATGCGGCGGTCTTGAAAACCGTTGGGCGTGAGAGCGTCCCCAGGGTTCGAATCCCTGAGCCTCCGCCACAGATATGGATTATGTGCAAGATATTGTTTTTGTTTAACTTCTCAGCCTCCCTCTAGCCGCTCTCCACACACGCTTTCAACACCCCGCTGGATTGGTGCAGGGGGCCTAGAGTGATGGGAGGCTTCAATGGTGCCACGTTCTCCTCAGCGATGCCCACAGGTCCTCTCGCTCAATCCGCTCGCCGCAGCCCTCATCCCTCGCTCCGAAGATCGGGGCACCAAGAAGGTCGCGCGCAAGCGAGGCGTGGGATGCCGCCGTGAGCTGGCGGGAATCCTTGACAACTTGTGCGGGCAAACCGCAGCTTCATCGAAGCTCTCCCGGAGGAGCTTCGCCGCCGTGCGGAGTGTGGAGGGCCAAATTTGGGAGGAAGTCATGAAAACGAAGCAACTCGGTTCGAGTTTACTATTGTCTACCGTCCTGGTGACGCCTGCGCTGGCGCAGGACAACATGGACAAGCTGTCCAACATGCAGCGGACCGACGCCACCTTCACCTTCATCGACCAGGAAGGCGAGCGGGCCGATGCGCTCAAGGGCATCCTGCCGCATATCAACGTGCCCGACGGCTTCGAGGTCAGCCTCTACGCGGTGGTGCCGGATGCGCGCTCGATGGCGGTCGCGCCGCAGGGCACCGTGGTCTTCGCCGGCACCCGCAAGGACAAGGTCTGGTCGATCGTCGACCGCGACCGCAACCGCGTGGCGGACGAGGTGAAGGACTTCGCGCCTTCGATCACCTTCGACGTGCCCAACGGGCCGTGCTTCTCGCCCGACGGATTTCTCTACATCGCCGAGCGCAACCGGGTGCTCGTCTTCCCCGCGGCGGAGTTCTTCTTCGAGGGGCCCGATCCCGCCGTGGGCGAGGTGATCGCCAAGGGCGAGCTGATCCCCGCCGAGGAGGAGAGCTTCAACCACACCGCGCGGGTCTGCCGCGTCGGGCCCGATGGCAAGCTCTACGTCTCGCTGGGCCAGCCGCACAACATCCAGCCCAAGGACAAGCTCGAGATGTACGACAAGCTCGGCATCGGCGGCATCATCCGCGTCAATACCGACGGGTCCGGGCGCGAGGTCTACACCCGCGGCATCCGCAACTCGGTCGGGCATGACTTCAACCCCGCCGACGGCTCGCTCTGGTTCACCGACAACCAGGTCGACGGCATGGGCGACGACATCCCGCCAGGCGAGCTGAACCGCCAGACCGAGGCCGGGCAGCACTTCGGCTTCCCCTGGACCAACGGCGGCACCGAGATCCCCGACTACAAGGACGTCGAGCGCCCCGAGGGCGTGACCTTCGTCGAGCCGCAGGTCAACATGCAGGCGCATGCGGCGGATCTGGGGATGAGCTTCTACAGCGGCAGCTCCTTCCCCGAGAAGTACCAGGGCGGGATCTTCTCGGCGCAGCATGGCTCGTGGAACCGTGTCACCCCGGTCGGCGCGCGGGTGATGTTCACCGCGCTCGACGAAGAGGGCAACGCCGCCTCGACCGAGGTCTTCGCCGACGGCTGGCTCGACGAGGAGACCGGCGAGTATCGCGGCCGCCCGATGGACATCGCCTTCCTGCGCGACGGCTCGATGCTGGTGTCGGACGATTTCGCCGGGGCCATCTGGCGCATCGCCTACGCGCCCAAGGCATCCGAATGAGGGCTGCGGCCCTGATCATCCTCGGCGGGCTCATGCTCGCCGGGGGGACCCCGCTCTCCGCCGGCGATCCGGCGGAGGGGCGCAAGGTCGCCAACATGTGCCGCACCTGCCACGGCATCGACGGGTTGGCGCAGATCCCCATCGCGCCCAACATCGGCGGCGAGCCCGAGGCCTACCTCGAGAGCCAGCTCATGGCCTTCAAGACCGGCGCGCGCGAGCACGAGATGATGTCGGTCGTGGCGGCGGGTCTCTCGGCGCAGCAGATCTCGGACGTCGCCGCCTGGTATGGCGCGCATGTCGCCAGCGCCCGCCTGCCGGACGGGGTGAGCGAGGCCGATGCGCCCGACGCCTGCGTGTCCTGCCACGGCGCCGACGGCATCGCGCTTTTGCCGGAGGCGCCGAACCTCGCAGGCGAGGTCAACATCTACATCGACACCCAGCTCAAGGCGTTCCGCACCGGAAAGCGCAGGCACGACATCATGTCCTCCATCGCCGCCGAGATGACCGACGAGGAGATCCGTGCCGTGGCAGACTGGTACGCGGCGGTCCAGCTGGAGATCACTGGCCCGGAGTGAGCTCCGGGACGGCGCTGAGCGGCAGGGCTCGGCCCGGCGTCGCGGGCCGGTGCGGGGCGCATTCGGTCAGGTCAAGGGCAGGCTGTGCATCTGCGTTCAGCTCGGATCTCTCGTGGCGCGCAGCTTCGAAATGGCGGGGGCCTCATCTGCGCGGCCTCTGGAAAGGGCCCCAGCGCCCCCCCCCTCCCGCGGGGCGGATAGCTGCTTGTAATCACGTGCGACCCGATGCCGGGGCGCAGCTGGGCGACGACGTACTCAAGCGCTGTTGCGAAGCGAGCTCGATACGCGCGCGGCGACAGGTAGAAACGGCGGCGCAAGACCTTGCGCATCTCCTCGTCCGTCCCTCGCGACGGGTCCAGACCGCTCGCGACGGCGGGAGGCAAAAGGCCCTTCACAGTCGCCCGTTCTGAAGATTTTTAGGAGATAGGACGCGGGCCATGCGTCTTCGTGGATCACGCTGTCGAGCTCCAGCCGCGCGCGCCAGCCGCGGGCCTCGAGTTCGGGTTTGGGGTAAAGCTCGTCGACGTGGCCCGCGCAGAGATAGGCTACGATCTCCACGTGGTCCGGGATGCCGAGCAACTCGCGCAGGTCGTTCGGGCGGAAGATCGAGACCCAGCCGATGCCCACGCCTTCGGCCCGGGCGGCCAGCCAGAGGTTCTGCACGGCGCAGACCGTCGAGTAGAGATCCATGTCGCGGTTGTGGGTCCGCCCCAGCACGACCTCTCCGCCTCGGGTGCGGTCGCAGGTCACGCAGATGTTCAGCGGAGCGGTCAGGATGCCTTCGAGCTTCAGCGACCGGTAGAGGGCCCTGCGGTCTTCGCCGAACATCTGCTCGGCCTCGGCATTGGCGCGGAGGAAGGCCGCATGGATTGCGGCACGCCGGTCGGGATCGCGGATCAGGAGGAAATCCCACGGCTGCATGAACCCGACGGAGGGCGCGGCATGGGCGGCCGCGAGAATGCGCCGGAGGGTGGCAGGATCGACCGGATCGGGCAGGAACTCGTTCCGTACGTCGCGCCGGGCGTCGATGATGTCGTAGAGCGCCTGGCGTTCGAACTCGTCAAACCGGCGGGCGGGTTGCGGGAGAACGGTCTGGACGGTGGTATCGTGGGGCATCACGGGCCTCGCATTGTTCACGGCGCCGCGGGCGCCACCCCGAAGCGCGATGATGCCAGGCCGGTCTTCTGGCTCCGGATCCTCTCGTCCCGGCGCCTTCCCGGGGATAGCCCCAGTGGCCTCTGCCGAACGATCCCCGATACAGCGGCGGGCCCGCGCCGGACTTTCACCGGCTTCCCGATTCTCCCCGCAAGGGGCACCTGACGACGCCCTTATCTCCTGATGCGGGGCGGCAGGCAAACGGACATTCCGATCCGAAAGCCGACCCGAAAGCACGGGGTCCAGCTGGGGCGGGGACCGTGTTCGACCTCGTCCCGAGGGCGGCCCCTTCCTTCCGGTCCGGGCTCGTCGGCGCGGCGCATCGTGCCGGGGACGGGCCGGATCCGGCGTTCAGGAGACAACATGGCAGCGGAAGACTCGTCTCAGGAACCGGCCACGCACTATGCCCCGCCGCCTCGTCGTGCGCGCCAGCCGGTCGCATCGGAGCGATGCCAGGCTGCGCGTCTCCGCCGGCCAGGCGCAACGGCACTCAGGCCCAACGGCACTCAGGCGCAAACGGCCTCTCGCCTTGCGACCCCCCGCGCGATGGCCTAGGGGGCCACAACCCCAGAGATCAGGACGACCGAGATGACCATCAGCACCCTTGTTACCCATTCCGGCGGCTTCCATGCGGACGAAGTGCTGTCCACCGTCATCCTCTCCCGCCTCTATCCCGAAGCGGAGGTCGTGCGCAGCCGATCCTCCGCGTGGATCACGCCGGCGGATGGCCGCCTGATCTACGACGTCGGCGGCGCCTATGATCCCGAGGCCGGGATCTTCGATCACCACCAGCGCGAGAGCCCGCTGCGCGAGGACGAGACGCCCTACAGCTCGTTCGGGCTGGTCTGGAAGCACTTCGGCATGGCGTTCCTGCGCAGCTTCGACATCCCCGAAACCGAGCTCGAGACGATCCACGCCTCGTTCGACCGCAGCTTCGTACTGCCCGTCGACCAGGTCGACAACGGCACCGTGAGCGTCTCCGAGGCCGGGCCGCTGTCGTCGATGACGTTGCCCGGGCTGATCGAGACGCTGAAACCTGTCTTCGACGACACCGACCCCGAGAGCGAGACCCGGGCGTTCCATGCGGCGGTCGGCATCGCGCGGCAGTTTGTCGAGGCCCGCGTCAACCGCAGCGCCGCCAAGCGGCGCGCCGAGGTTCTGGCGGCGGAGGCCGTCCGTGCCGCCGGAGAGAGCCCGATCCTCGAGCTGCCCATGGGTATGCCGTTCCGGCCCGCCGTCATCGAGGCGGGCGCCGATCACCTGCTCTTCGTGGTGACACCGCGCGGGGATGGCGAGTGGACGCTGGGCGGCATCCGCAAGCACGAGCAGGGCTTCGAACAACGCGCCGACCTGCCGGCGGCCTGGGCCGGTCTGTCGGGCTCGGAGCTGGAGCAGGTCTCGGGCGTGACCGGCGCGAAGTTCTGCCACAAGGCACGCTTCATCGCCGCGGCCTCGAACCGGGATGCCATCCTGAAGATGGCGGAACTGGCCGTGCAGGAGGTCCGCCGCCTCGATGCCGGGGGCGAGAGCGGAGAGGTGCAGGCCGCCGCGACCTGAATCGGTCAGACCGCCTGTGCGGTGACAACGTGCCCGATGCGTGTCGGGCAGGTGTCCTGTCGTCGCGTGAGGCGGTGACGGTGGAGCGGCGCCTTGTGCTTCTGACGACGCCTAAAGCCCCTTTCGCCGGGATGGCTAATCTCTGCGTCCGGGCGGGCATGGCAGCGCTTCCCGATGAGGCGACGTGGCGGGCACACTCCTCCTTGCGGCAACCGATTCCCATGGGGCTGGCCGCGACGATTGTCCCTCATGGATCTGGCCCATCGGAGCCGATTGCCGCCAATGACAGCGCGGCCGAGGTGCCGGCGGCGTTGGCTCAGTCGCCGGGATCCAGCCACTTCGACGGCAGGCGCGCGCCTGGAACGGATCCCCAAGGTGGGGCCGTCGGAACTGCCGGCGAAAGCCCCGGCGTTTTTGCCTCCCGGGCCGGGAACCCCGGGTCTTCAGACCCCTCCGACCGTTGAATATCCACGAAATTCGGAACATCGCGACGGGTTCACGGTTGGGTGACAACGCTCACGCAAGGGGGACCTGTCTATTGGAACAACTAGCGCGCCGTCTCGGGCTCCGCACGGATCCGACAATCTTCTTCATTTCTGCGGGGTTCATGATCGTTTTCGTGATCGCCCTCGTGCTGTTTCCCGACGCCATCGGTGACGCCTTCGCTGCCGGGCGCTCGTGGATCGTGACCAAGCTCGGCTGGTTCTTCATCCTCGGCGTGAACGTCTGGCTGGGCTTCCTCGTGTGGGCGGCGCTGTCGCGGCACGGGCACATCCGTCTCGGGCCAAAGGGCTCGCGCCCCGAGTACACCAACCTGTCGTGGTTCACGATGCTCTTCGCCGGCGGGATCGGCACGGTGCTCATGTTCTGGGGCGTGGCCGAGCCGATCAGCCATTTTTCGACGCCGCCGTTTCCGGGGGTCGAGCCCTTCACCGAGGAGGCGGCAAGGGACGCCATCTCGATCTCGATCTACCACCTCGGCCTGCACACCTGGGCGATCTTCACGCTGCCGGGGCTGGCATTCGCCTATTTCATCAACCGCTACGACCTGCCGGTGCGGGTGAGTTCGGTCTTCTACCCGCTGCTTCGCGAGGGCATCCACGGCCCCGTCGGCAAGGCCATCGACATCGCCTCCATCCTCGGCACGCTCTTCGGCGTCGCGGTCTCGCTCGGGCTCGGCTCCAGCCAGATCGCGGCGGGGCTCGACGCGCTCTTCGGGACCGGCGACGGCACCGTCGTGCAGGTCTGCATCCTCAGCGTGCTGACGGTGGTGGCGATCGGGTCGATCGTCGCGGGGCTCGACAAGGGGGTCAAGCTGCTGTCGAACCTCAACATCGGCATGGCGGTGGCGCTTCTGGTCTTTGTGGTGGTCACGGGCTCCACGCTCTTCCTGCTGCGCGGCGTGGTCGAGACCTTCGGGCTCTACTTCGAGAACCTCCCGCGGCTCGCGTTCTGGAACGACATGCTGGCCGACGAGAACCCGAGCAACGACGACTGGGGCTGGCAGGGCAGCTGGACGGTCTTCTACTGGGCGTGGACGGTGACGTGGTCGCCCTTCATCGGGCTCTTCGTGGCGCGGATCTCGCGCGGGCGCACCATCCGCGAGTTCGTCTTCGGCGTGCTCGGCGCCCCGTCGCTCTTCACCCTGATCTGGTTCTCCATCTTCGGCTGGCAGGCGATGGAATTCGACGGGCTCGGGCTCGCCGCGCGCGAGGCGATGGGCGATACCGCCGGCCAGATCAGCGCCGCCGTGTCCGAGAGCGTGCCGCTGGCGATGTTCGCCTTCTTCGAGCACTTCCCCTTCACCGCCTTCATCCAGGGCTTTGCGGTGGTGATCGTGGCGATCTTCTTCGCCACCTCGTCGGACTCGGCCTCGCTTGTGGTCGACATGCTCTGCACCGGCACGCCCACGCCCGGCCCGACGCACCAGCGCGTGTTCTGGGGCGCAGCCGAAGGCGTGGTCGCCGCCATGCTGATCGTGCTGGCAGGGGAGGCGGGCCTCACCGCGCTGCAACAGGTGATCACGGTGGTGGGTCTGCCGATCTTCCTCCTGTGCAGCATGATGATCCCCTCGCTGATCCGGGGCTTCGCGCAGGAAGATATCGACCACGTGAGCGTCGGCAAGCGGCCGGAGCTCGACAGTTTCTGACGCCACAGAGACCATGAGTTATAGGGGCCGTCCGGCAGACGTCGGGCGGTCCCGGCAGGAGAGGGGGGCGCTGCGCCCGGCAAGGCTGTGCCTTCGCGAGCTCGCGGCGCTCGGACATCGGCGCTCCGGGCCGCTTGCGTCCTCATGCAGAGGGCGCCCGCCCGACCATCCTCGGGACCTCGGATCCCTCCGCCATTGCCTCCAGTCGCGCGCCGGGTAACGCGACCACGCAGGGCACCGCGACCAAGCGACGAAGACACCGCAATCCGGAACGAAAAACGCGGCCGGCATGGCCGACCGCGTCCTGTCATTCCTTGAGGAAAGCGCTCAGGCGTTCCAGGGGCGGTCGCCCATGTCGTCCTTGATACGCGTGGGCAGGCCGATCCGGTCGAGGATCGTGAAGAAGGGCTTCGGATCGAGCTCCTCGACGTTCTTCATGGTGCCCGCGTCCCACTCGCCGCCGGCGATCAGCATGGCGGCTGCCACGGGCGGCACGCCCGCGGTGTAGGAGATGCCCTGCGAGCCCACTTCCTCGTAGGCGTCCTTGTGGTCGGCGACGTTGTAGACGAAGATCTCGGTCTCCTTGCCGTCCTTGATGCCCTTCACGAGATCGCCGATGCAGGTCTTGCCGGTGTAGTCCGGCGCCAGCGAGGCGGGGTCGGGCAGGACCGCTTTCACCACCTTGAGCGGCACGACTTCCTGCCCCTCGGCGGTGGTCACTGGCTGCTCGGAGAGCAGGCCCAGCGACTGCAGCACGGTGAAGACGTTGATGTAGTGCTCGCCGAAGCCCATCCAGAAGCGCACGTCCGCCTGCGGGTAGTTGGTCGCCAGCGAGTGCACCTCGTCATGGCCCGACTGGTAGGCGCGCTGGGTGCCCACCACCGGAAGATCCCAGTCGCGGCCCGAGGCGAACATGCTGGTTTCCTTCCACTGCTGGTCTTCCCAGTAGTAGACGGTGCCGGTGAATTCGCGGAAGTTGATCTCGGGGTCGAAGTTGGTGGCGAAATACTTGCCATGCGACCCGGCGTTGATGTCCACGATGTCGATGGATTTCACTTCGTCCAGACGGTCGATGGCGAACCGCGCGAATGCGTTGACCACGCCCGGATCGAAGCCCGCGCCGAGGATCGCGGTGACGCCCTTCTCGGCGCAGAGATCGCGCTTCTTCCACTCGTAGTTGCCGTACCACGGCGGGGTTTCGCAGATCTTCGCCGGATCCTCGTGGATCGCGGTGTCGATGTAGGCGGCGCCGGTCTCGATGCAGGCGTCGAGCACGGTCATGTTCACGAAGGCCGAGCCCACGTTGATCACGATCTGCGCGCCGGTCTCCCGGATCAGGGCGGCCACCGCCGCGCTGTCCATCGCGTCGACCTGGTGCGCCGCGAGAACGCCCTCGACCTTCATCGCGTCTTTCTCGCGGACCGTCTCAAGGATCGCTTCGCATTTGGAAAGCGTCCGGCTGGCGATATGGATCGCGCCAAGCACATCGTTGTTCTGAGCGCATTTGTGCGCCACGACCTGAGCGACGCCGCCAGCGCCGATGATGAGAACGTCTCGTTTCAACTCAAGGGACCTCCGTTATGTCCTTGGGTGGGGGTTGGGTGCTCCGTCACGGAGCAGGGTGATCGGCGGTCAGGAAAGCGCCGCCGCGAAATCCTCGTAGGTGAAATCGCGCACGAGGCGCTCGGTCCCGTCCAGCTCGCGGATCGCGATGGAGGGCATTTTCACCCCGTTGAACCAGTTTTTCTTGACCATTGTGTAACCGGCCGCGTCCTGGATGCTGATCCGGTCGCCGGCCTTGAGCGGGGTGGGGAAGCGGAACTCGCCGAAAATGTCCCCGGCGAGGCAGGACTTGCCGCAGACCATCCACTCCTGATCGCCCGACTGCTCCATGCGCGCGGATTCGCGGTAGATCAGCAGGTCCAGCATGTGGGCCTCGATCGAGCTGTCCACGATGGCGAGGTTCTTGCCGTTGAAGAGCGTGTCGAGCACCGTGACCTCGAGCGTGGTCGATTTGGTGATCGCCGCCTCGCCGGGCTCGAGGTAGACCTGCACCTCGTTCTCGCCGGCAAAGCGCCTGAGCCGCTCCGCGAGGCGCTCGAGCGGGTAGCCCTCACCGGTGAAATGGATGCCGCCGCCGAGAGAGATCCATTTCATCTCGCGGATCAGGTGGCCGAAGCGCTGCTCGATGGCGCCGAGCATGGCGTCGAAACGCTCGAAATCGGCGTTCTCGCAGTTGTTGTGGAACATGAAACCGCTGATCTGGTCGAGCACCGGCGCGATCACCTCGGGGTCATGCTCGCCCAGCCGCGAGAAGGGGCGGGCGGGGTCGGCCAGATCGAAGCTCGAGGTCGAGACGCCGGGGTTCACCCGCAGCCCGCGGGTGTGGCCGCGGCTGACCTCCTCGAAGCGCGAGAGCTGGCCCACGGTGTTGAAGATGATCTTGTCCGAGCTCGCCAGCACCTCGTCGATCTCGTCGTCGGCCCATGCCACCGAATAGGCGTGGGTCTCGCCTGGGAACTTCTCGCGCCCGAGCTTCACCTCGAAGAGCGACGACGAGGTGGTGCCGTCCATGTACTCGCTCATCAGGTCGAAGACCGACCACGTGGCGAAACACTTCAGCGCCAGCAGGGCCTTGGCCCCCGAAAGCTCACGCAGGCGGGCGACCTTTTCCATGTTGGCAAGAAGGCGGGACTTGTCGATCAGGTAATAGGGGGTCTGCATGGGCTGTCTGCTCCCAAGGGATTGGTCACATGAAGTCCGTCCCCATATAGGCCTGATCGGTGCGATACAACGCCTGATGGGACTTTTGTCTGAACCTCTGCGCCCGCTTTTCGCAGGTGGTGACGTGTTTTGCGCGGGGTCCGGCGACTTGGCGTGGGCGCGCGCGCAGCCCCGTCGACAGGGACGCGCTTCCGCAAGGGCACCCCGGGCGCCGAGCCAGCGGTCTATTGCGCAGGCACCGGCCCCCGGCCACCCGCGACGAGGCGAGCGGCCGGGTATTGTCGCGACGCCGGTCCCTTACGGCCAGACCGGCGCGCCCTCGAGCCCCGCGGTCTCGGGCAGGCCTGAGATCAGGTTGGCGTTCTGAACCGCGTGCCCGGCGGCGCCCTTGCCGAGGTTGTCCACCACCCCCATCGCGATCACGAGGTTGCGGTCCGGATCGGCGGCATAGCTCATGAACGAGAGGTTCGACCCGCTCGAACACTTGGTCTGCGGCGGCCGGTCGGTCACCCGGACGAACGGGCGCTCGGCGTAGAACTCGCGCGCCGCGTCGAGGCATTGCGCGGTGGAGGCGCTGCCACGGCAGTAGATGGTGACGAGCAGGCCGCGGGTCATCGGAACGAGATGCGGCGTGAACACCAGCCCCGCGGCGCTGCCGCCGCCCAGCTGCTCGATGGTGGTCTCCATCTCGGGCATGTGGACGTGCTGCAGAAGGCCATAGGGCTGCAGGTTCTCGTTGGTCTCGGCATAGCCGAAGCGGCTGTCGCCCCCGCCGCGCCCGGCGCCCGAGATCCCGGTCTTGGCGTCGATCACGATGTTGCCGGGCTCGATCAGCCCCGCCGCGAGCAGCGGCGCCGGCGTGTTGAGCGTGGCCACCGGGAAGCAGCCGGGGTTGGCGACGCGACGGCTGCCCCGGATCCGGTCCGGCCAGACGTCGGCAAGCCCGTAGGCCCAGCCTTCGACGTGGCGATGGTCGCCGCCGATGTCGACGATCTTCACCGTCTCGGGGACCCGCGCCAGCGCCTCGGCAGAGGTGCCGGTGGGCAGCGAGGCGAACAGCAGGTCGAGATCGGGCAGGGCGGCCGGATCCCATTTCTCGATCACCAGCCCGGCAAGCCTGTGCGGCACGCCGGGGAAGCGGTCGGCCAGCCGGCTGCCCGCGCTGCCCTCTCCGGCGGCGTAGACGAGTTCGAAGGCGGGGTGGGCCGCGATCAGGCGCAGCGCTTCGCCGCCGCCGAAACCGCTGATGCCGACAATGCCGACGCGAATGCTCATGAGGATGTCCTTCCTTGGTTCGGGAAAAAGAAAGCCCCCGGAGCCGGGGGCTGCGGGGGGTCAGGGACGCGGATCGGAGGGGCTCCGTCGGTGGTATCTACGAAAGGCCGGATACCGTGCCGGAGGCCAGTGATCGCCGCGCAGCCCGAAGCGCCGCCGCAGGGCTGCGGCGTCGGCGTTGATCGGCAAGGGTCCGGGTCTTGAACATGGTGCAGGAGATGTCGGCAACGGTGCCGTCCGTCAAGCGCAATGTCACTTGGGAGCACCGGGTCGGCGTCGGTCTTCCGCAACGCGCTGCCATCGGTCGTCCACGTCTCGCGACCTGATCCCGCCCGCGCGCTTGCTGCCAAAACACTTGCCCGGCAGGCGCTTGCCGTGCCTACTCGGCCCGTTCCAGAACCGGAGAGGGGCCGCTTTGACGTTTATGATCGAGAACCCGTGGCGCGGAAAGGGGCTCGACCCCGAGGGGCTGATGCCGGTCGCCGAGGCCACCGACGTGGCGGCGCTGCTCGGCCTGTGCCCCGCCCACAGGGAGACCCCGCTCCGCGACGCGCCCGGGCTGGCGCGGCTGGCGGGGGTGGCGGAGCTCCGCATCAAGGACGAGCGCGGGCGCATGGGGCTCGGCAGCTTCAAGGCGCTCGGCGCGGCCCATGCCATCGCGCGCGAGGCGGTGGCGCAGGCGGGCCGCGATCCCGAGGCGCTGCGGCAGGCGCTGGCCGGGCGGACCTACGTGGCCGCAAGCGCCGGGAACCACGGGCTCTCGGTGGCGGCGGGGGCACGGATCTTCGGCGCGCGGGCGGTGATCTTCCTGTCCCAGACTGTGCCCGAGCCCTTCGCGCAACGGCTCGCGGCCCATGGCGCCGAGGTCGTCCGGGCGGGGGCGGATTACGAGGCGAGCATGACCGCCGCCACCGAGGCCGCCGGGGAACAGGGCTGGACGCTGCTGTCCGACAGCTCGTGGCCCGGCTACACCGAGCTGCCGCTGCGGGTGATCGAGGGTTACACGCAGCTCGCCGCCGAGGCGGTCGCGCAGATGGACGCGCCCCCGACCCATGTGCTGTTGCAGGCCGGGGTCGGCGGGCTTGCCGCCGCGGTGGCCGCACATCTCCGCCTTGCCTGGGGCGACGGCCCCCGCATCATCGTCGTCGAACCCGATGCCGCGCCCGCCCTGATCGACAGCATCCGCGCGGGCAGGCTCGTCACCTCCGAGGGGCCGGTCTCCTGCATGGGGCGGCTCGACTGCAAGACGCCGTCGATGATCGCGCTGGCCGGACTGTCGCGCGACGCCGACGGCTTTGCCACCCTCACCGAGGACGAGGTCCGCGCCGGCGTCGCGATCCTTGCCGGGCACGGTTTTGACACCACACCCTCGGGCGGGGCCGGGCTGGCGGCGCTGCTGGCGGGGCTCGAGCCTGGCGCCGATTCCCGGGTTCTCGCTATCCTCAGCGAGGGCCCCGAGGATGGCTGACCGTTCGCTCGTCTTCCCCGCCGACGAGTTCCGCCACCGCGTCGCGCGGCTGCAGGAGGAGATGGCGGGTCAGGGGCTCGACGCGCTTTTGCTGACGGCGGCGGCGGACATCTTCTACGTTACCGGGTTCCTGACGCGCTTCTGGGAAAGCCCGGCGCGGCCGTGGTTCCTGATCGTGCCGTCGACCGGCGGTCCGGTCGCGGTGATCCCCTCGATCGGGGCCGCGCTGATGGCGCGCACGTGGATCGCGAGCGTCCGCACGTGGGACGCGCCTCATCCCGGCGACGACGGGGTGAGCCTGCTGATCGACACGCTCTGCAGCCTGCTGCCCGAACAGGCGCGCATCGGGGTGCCCATGGGGCTCGAGACCCAGCTGCGGATGCCGCTCGCGGATTACGACCGCGTCGCGGCGGGCATCGCTCCGCGGCGCTTCGTGGATGGCACCGGCGCCGTGCAGCGCGTGCGCGAGGTGAAAAGCGCGGCCGAGGTCGAGGCGATCCGCGCGAGCTGCGCCATCGCCGGGCGGGCCTTCGCGCGGGTGCAAGAGATCGCAGCACCCGGGCGCCCGCTCGAGACCGTGTTTCGCGACTTCCAGGCGATGCTGCTGCAGGAAGGCGCCGACTGGGTGAGCTACCTTGCCGGCGGGGCGGGGCCCGACGGTTATGCCGACGTGATCTCGCCCGCGTCCTCCGACCCGCTGCAGGACGGGGACGTGCTGATGCTCGACACCGGCGCCGTCCGCAACGGCTATTTCTGCGACTTTGACCGGAACTACGCGGTCGGCCCCGCGTCGGAGGCGGTGCGAAGGACCCATGCCGCACTGTGGGAGGCGACCGAGGACGCGCTGGCTTCACTGCGACCGGGGATGCTGGCGCGCGACGCGCACCGCCTGCTGTCCGAGGCGCTGGTCCGGCGCGGCGCAGAGCCCGGTGGCGGGCGGCTGGGGCACGGGCTCGGGATCACCCTGACCGAATGGCCGTCGTTCACGCCGCTGGACGACACGCCCCTGCGCGAGGGCATGGTGCTGACGCTGGAGCCGGGGGCGCTGGTCGCGCCCGGGCGCATGCTGGTCCACGAGGAGAACATCGTCCTGCGCGCCCACGGCCCGGAGCTGCTGTCGCCGCGCGCGCCCCTCGAGATGCCGGAGCTGTAATGATGTCCGATGTCGCCTACCGGTTGCTCGACCCCACGCGCCCCGCGATGGGGCTGATCGTCCTGCGGGTCGACGAGACCATCGAGCAGGACTTCCGCCGCTACATCCCGCCCGAGGCCGCGCGGCTGCATGTCACCCGTGTTCAGTCCGGCGACAACCTGACCCCCGACACCATCGCCGGGATGGAGGCGGACCTCGGTGCCGCCGCCGGGCTGCTGCCGCCCTCGGCGGGGTTCGACGTGGTGGGCTATGCCTGCACCTCCGGCACCGCGCAGATCGGGCCGGACCGGGTGCGGGCGCTGGTCGCGGCGGGAACGCCCACGCGGCACGTGACCAACCCGCTCTCGGCCGCGCTTGCCGCCTTCGCGGATCGGGGGTTGGGGCGCGTCGGCATCGTGTCACCCTACGTGGCCTCGGTCGCCGCCTCGCTGCGCCGCGCCTTCGTGGCAGAGGGGGTCGCGGTGCCCGAGATGCTGTCCTTCGGCGAGGAGGTCGAGGCCCGCGTCGCCCGGATCGACCCGCGCTCCATCGCCGGGGCGGCCCGCGCCCTCGCCGCGCGCGGCGGCATGGACGCGGTGTTCCTGTCCTGCACCAACCTGCAGACCTACGACATCCTGCCCGAGCTGGAGGCGGAGCTCGGTCTGCCGGTGCTCAGCTCGAACCGGGTGCTGGCCTGGCACATGTGCCGGCTTGCAGGGATCGCCGCGGTTGCCGACCCCTCACGCTGACGGACGCAGCAGTGGGCCCCGGCCGGAACCCCGGTCAGGCGCTCTCCTTCTCGCGTGACAGGAACACCAGCGCCGCGACCGACATGACGAGGAACACCACCGCCAGCGGAGAGCACGGCGTCGGCCTCGACAAGCGCTCGTTCATGGGGGCCGAACACGGCGCCGCCGACGCCCTGATGCGCCGGCTCAAGACCGCCGTCGATCCGGACGACATCATGAACCCGGGCAAGCTGGTCTGAGTGCCGGTCGCCCGAGGCGAGCCTGGTGACGGTGCTGGTCAAGACTGCTACGCCGGGCGTCCGCCCCGGCCGGCGCGGCAATTGGTGGCGGAAAGCGAAAGGGGCCGCCTGTGTTCTCGACGACGCCAAGCTTGCTCGGCCCCGGAGCAGGCGCCCTATGCACACAAATGCATGGCCTCATGGCAGTTTCCGCCGCTACACTCCCGATCACCATCCCTCTCTATCCCCAAAACCGGGACGACCGATGATCTGGATCCTCCTTCACTACCTCATCGTGGCAGCCTGCGTCGTGCGCATCGTCCTTCGGCCGCACCGGGACCCCGCGGCGCGGGCGGCGTGGGTGCTGACCACGCTCGCCGTGCCCCTGGTGGGGGTTCTCGCCTACCTGCTCCTCGGGGAGACCTGCATCGGCCGCAGGCGCCTCGCACGGCTCGGGCGGATCGAGAAGCTGCTCCCGGACGCCGCGCATTTCCCGGCAGACGCGATTGCGGCCTGCGCCTCTCCGAGGGTCGATGCGCTCTTCCGGGTCGGAGCCTCGATCAGCGGCTTCGCGCCTTGTCCGGGCAACGTCGCCGAGCTCATGGCGGACAGCGATGCGACCATCGACGCCATCGTCGCCGACATCGATGCGGCGGCGGATCACGTCCACCTGATCTTCTACATCTGGGTCGCGGACGGCAACGGGCGCAAGGTGGCCGAGGCGCTCATGCGGGCGGCGCGGCGCGGGGTCACGTGCCGGGCGATGGCGGATGATATCGGGTCGCGCCGCCTGATCCGCTCGCCGCTCTGGCACGAGATGCAGGAGGCCGGGGTCAGGCTGGCCTCGGCCTACAAGGTCGGCAACCCGCTGCTGCGGATCTTCAACGGCCGCATCGACCTCCGGAACCACCGCAAGATCGTCGTCGTCGATGGCCGCACGACCTACTGCGGCAGCCAGAACTGCGCCGATCCGGCCTTCGTGCAGAAGGCGAAATACGCCCCCTGGGTCGACATCATGCTGCGCATCGAGGGGCCCGTCGTGCAGCAGGCGCAGCGGGTCTTCGCGGCCGACTGGATGGAAGCCGTCGACGAGGACATGTCCGCCTTCGTCGGCACCGAAATTGCGCCGATCCCCGGCGGCTGGCCGGCTCAGGTCGTGGCGACGGGGCCCAGCGTGCGGACCTCGGCCATGCCCGAGATGTTCACCAGCCTGATCTACGCCGCACGGCACGAGCTGGTGGTGACGACGCCCTACTACGTGCCGACCGAGGCGATCCAGTCGGCGATCTGCGCCGCCGCGAACCGGGGCGTGAGGGTGACCCTCGTGCTGCCCGCCCGCAACGACTCGGTCTTCGTCGGCGCGACCGCCCGCAGCTACTATGCGGGCCTGCTCGCCTCCGGGGTCGAGATCCGCGAGTATCTTCCCGGCCTCCTGCACAGCAAGACGCTGGTGGTGGACGGCAGGATCGCCCTGATCGGGTCGGCGAACTTCGACCGGCGGAGCTTCGATCTGAACTACGAGAACAACATCCTGCTGGTGGACGAGGCGACCTGTGCCGCGATCCGGCAGCGACAGGACAGCTACGTGAGCGATGCGCGCGAGGTGACGTCCGAGGAGGTCGCCTCGTGGTCGCTCATACGCCGGCTGGGCCACAACGCGGCGGCGATGATCGGACCGATCCTCTGAGGCTTGTCTATGCCGGCGCGGGTGATCGCCGCGACGATGTCCGCGGTCGCGGCGCTGGTTGTGCGCGGCCCCCGGGGCCGATCCCGGTAGGGCGGGTCTCACGGGAAGCCGTCTCCGGCGACCGGCATCGTGGCGGTGGCGATCGCCCCCACGGGATCGTCAGCCAGCCGCCGACGCCATCTTGCAGACCTGCACAAGCCGCGCCGGGTTCTTCCGGATCATCTCGGCGCGGTCCCGGTTCGAGATTGTGCGGACCTGCACCGCGTTCGACAGGCGCTCGGTGGCGCCCTCGATGTCGACGTCGATCCCGACCGTCTCGACATCGGTCGTCCGGAGCGACGGGAACGCCGCCTGTTGCGCGCCCGCGGTCGCGGCAGGGGCCGCGAACGCGAGGACCTAGATGCCAGGCGCGCCACACCGGTTCCGATTTCAGGGCGAGGGGCCTCTTCCGCGCGCGCAGATAGCCTCCGAAGCATGAGCCTTGGCGATCTCGCAAGACGCCGAGCCAGGCAGCGCCTGCGCCTCTTTTCCATTTATAGTTGTGCGACTCGGGCCGCATGCGTATCTTTGCAAGCAATTGAAAACCCGGTCGGAGGCCTTCTCGGGCGTGCTTTCCGGTGATTTTGCCGGCATGAGTTTTCAGGTTTCCGGCCCGTCGGCATTGTCCTTGAATTTATTCCATTGGGGAGACACGCCATGCCCGTGAACCCGACTTATCCCGGCGTCTACATCGAGGAGATCCCCTCCGGCGTGCGCAGCATCCGCGGGGTCGCGACCTCTGTCGCGACGTTCATCGGCACCTTCGACCGGGGGCCCGAGAACGAGGCGGTGCGGGTGCTGAGCCTCTCGGATTTCGAGCGCGAATACGGCGGTTTGACCCGGGACAGCGAGGCCTCCTACGCGGTGCAGCAGTTCTTCCTGAATGGCGGGTCCGAGGCCTGGATCATCCGGGTCGGGCATCCGGGCGAGGAGGATGCCATCCCCGCGCTCACGGCGGCGACGGCGGCGATTGCCGATCTCGCGGGCGGCACCGACCTGCTCGACGTGGTCGCCGGGCGCCAGATCCGTGGCGAACCCGCCCGCAATCCCGGCGACTGGGGCAATTTCCTGCGGCTCGAGATCAGCCACAATTCCAATGCCGCCGATGCCACCTTCAACCTCGGGATCAAGGAGGTGCGCGTCGACGGCGACCGCACCAGCGTGGTGCGGCAGGAGGTCTTCCGCAACCTGACGATGGCGCCCAACACAGCGAACAACGCGGTCGAGGTGGTGAACGCGGGGTCGCTTCTGGTCCAGCTCGCGGTCGACGATGCGTTCGGGACCGTGGACGAGGAGGACCTTCCCGAGGTCACCGGCACGCTCGGCGGCGATCTCGCCGCGGCACTTCCTGCGCTCTCGGCGGCTACCGCCCTGACCATCGGGGTGAATTTCGGCGGCGCGATCCCGAATATCGCGCCGGTCGCGGTGGATTTCGACGGTGCCGGGACGCCGGCGAGCCATGCGGCCTTCGCAGCGATCCTGCAAGAGCGGCTGCGGGCCACGGCCACCGATGCCTCGGTGCCGGTGGCGCTCAGGCCCTACCTGTCGGGCATCGTGGTGACGCTGACCGGGGAGGGCACGACCGCGGATCCGCGCCGGTTCCACATCCAGCTGGGGCAGGGCGGACGGCCCCTCGTGCCCGCGGCGGTCTTGGTCTTTGCCGGGGGCGATGCCGGCGCCTTCGGGCTCGACACGCCAACGTTCGAAGGGCCACTGCAGGTCGAGATGGGCGGCGGCGACAATGGCGGCGTCGTGGATGCGGACGGGGTCTACCTGATCCCGGTGGCGTCGTTCACCGGCAATGCCGGGGCCCGCACCGGGCTTTATGCGCTCGAGGACGTGGACCTCTTCAACATCCTCTGCATTCCCGATGCGCCGCGGATCGACACGGCGAACAACGGCGCGCTGGCGGTCTACAGCGAAGCGCTGGCCTACGTGACCGACCGCCGGGCGATGATGATCGTCGACATCCCCGAGACCGTGACGCGGATCGGGCAGATGGAGACCTGGCTCGGGGAAAACGCCAACCTGCGCTCGCCCAACACCGCCGTCTACTTCCCGCGGACCTTCAACCTCGACGCGCTGAACCAGAACCGGCCACGCTCCTTCGCGTCGTCGGGCACCATCGCCGGGCTCTGGGCGCGCACGGACGCCTCGCGCGGCGTCTGGAAGGCTCCCGCCGGCACCGACGCGCGGCTCAGGGCGGTGCGCGACGTGGTCTACGCGATGACCGATTCCGAGAACGGCGTGCTGAACCCGCTGGGCTGCAACTGCCTGCGCCAGTTCCCGATCTACGGCAGCGTCTGCTGGGGCGCGCGCACCCTCGACGGGGCCGACCAGATCGCCTCGGACTGGAAATACGTGCCGGTGCGCCGGACCACGCTCTTCATCGAGGAAAGTCTCTATCGCGGCACGCAATGGGTGGTGTTCGAGCCCAACGACGAGCCGCTCTGGGCGCAGATCCGGCTCAACGTCGGGGCCTTCATGCACGACCTGTTCCGGCAGGGCGCGTTCCAGGGCACCATGCCGCAGGACGCCTACCGGGTGAAATGCGACGCCGAGACCACCACGCAAAGCGACATCGACAACGGCATCGTCAACATCGAGGTCGCCTTTGCGCCGCTGAAACCGGCGGAATTCGTCATCCTGAAAATCCAACAGATCGCGCGGCGCGCGGATAGCTGAGGGAGGGAACCCACATGGCCCAGTTCACCGTCAACCCGCGCCGTTTCGATCCCTACAAGGATTTTCGCTTCCGCGTGAAGTGGGACGGCCGCTACGTCGCCGGGATCTCCAAGGTCTCGGCACTGAAACGCACCACCGAGGTGGTCGAGCACCGCGAGGGCGGCGATCCCACGATCAGCCGCAAGTCGCCCGGCCGGTCGAGCTACGAGGCGGTGACGCTGGAGCGCGGCGTGACCCACGACATCGAGTTCGAGCGCTGGGCCAACAAGGTCTGGAACCTCGAGGCGGCGGCGGGCGGGCAGGTGTCGCTGGCCGATTTCCGCAAGGAGGTGATCCTCGAC
>NZ_JAATOS010000310.1:0-4778 GCF_011806505.1 Salipiger sp. HF18
ATGGTCACCACGCCGGTGCCGCCGACGCCGGTGATGACGACGTTGTGGGTGCCGTTGATCTGCGGCAGCGCGGGCGCCGGCAGGTGCGGCAGGTCGAGCGCCGCAGTGTCGCCCTTGCGCATCTTGGCGCCCTCGAGCGTCACGAAGGACGGGCAGAAGCCCTTGAGGCAGGAGAAATCCTTGTTGCAGCTCGACTGGTCGATGGCGCGCTTGCGGCCGAGCTCGGTCTCGGCGGGCACAATCGACACGCAGTTCGACTGCACGCCGCAATCGCCGCAGCCCTCGCAGACGTCGGTGTTGATGAACACCCGCTTGTCGGGATCCGGGAACTGCTTGCGCTTGCGGCGCCGGCGCTTCTCGGCGGCGCAGGTCTGGATGTAGAGAATGACCGAAACGCCCTTGATCCCCGCGAAGGTCTTCTGCACCGCCTCCATCTCGGCCCGCTCATGCTTTTCAATGCCTTGCGGGAAGACGCTGAAGTCGGGTTCCTCCTTCTCGTCATAGACCACGGCGAGGTTCTTGACCCCCATGGCGACCAGCTCGCGCGCGATGCGGTCGGCGGTGAGACCGCCCTCGTTGGGCTGGCCGCCGGTCATCGCGACGGCGTCGTTGAAGAGGATCTTGTAAGTGATGTTGGTGTCCGACGCGAGCGCCGCCCGGATCGCCTGAACGCCCGAATGGTTGTAGGTGCCGTCGCCGAGGTTCTGGAACACGTGCGGGCGCTTCGAGAACGGCGCCTCGCCGATCCAGTTGGCGCCTTCGCCGCCCATGTGGGTGAAGCCCGTGGTCTCGCGGTCCATCCACTGCACCATGTAGTGACAGCCGATGCCCGCGTAGGCGCGCGAGCCCTCAGGCACCCTGGTCGAGGTGTTGTGCGGGCAGCCAGAGCAGAAGTACGGCAGGCGCGCCGCGATCTCGGGAGCGTTGTCGGACTTGCGCACCTCTTCCAGCGACTGCAGCCCCGCGCGGATGCGGTCGGTGCCCCGGCCCTCGTCGATGAGGATCTTGCCGAGGCGTTCGGCGATCATGATCGGGTCCAGCGCGCCCTGCGTCGGGAAGAGCTCGGGACCGTGCATCGAGCCCGCGCCGCCGCCGATGTGCCAGCCATAGACCCTGCGGCCCCGACGGTCGTCGAAGATCGCCTCCTTGACCTGCACCTCGATGAGCTTGCGCTTCTCCTCGACCACGACGATCAGGTCGAGCCCCTCGGCCCAGTCGTGGAAGCCCAGCATGTCGAGCGGGAAGGTCTGCCCCACCTTGTAGGTGGTGATGCCCAGACGCTCGGCCTCGGCCTCGTCCAGTCCCAGAAGCGACAGCGCATGCACGAGGTCGAGCCAGTTCTTGCCCGCGGCGACGAACCCGATCTTGGCGCCCGGCTTGCCCCACATGCGCTTGTCCATCCTGTTCGCGTGCGAGAAGGCCTCGGCCGCGAAGCGCTTGTAGTCGATGATGCGCTTTTCCTGCTCGTGGGGAGTGTCACCGAGCCGGATGTTGAGCCCGCCCGGCGGCATGTCGAACGCCGGCATCACCAGCGACATGCGGTCGGGGCGGCCGTCGACCACCGCAGTGGCCTCGACGGTGTCCTTCATGGTCTTGAGACCGACCCAGACACCGGCGAAACGCGACAGAGCGTAGCCGTAGATGCCGTAGTCCAGCACCTCCTGCACGCCTGCGGGCGAGACCACGGGCATGTAGGCGTCGATCATGGCCCATTCGGACTGGTGGAGCACGGTCGAGCTCTCGCCCGTGTGGTCGTCGCCCATGGCCATGAGCACGCCGCCGTGCTTCGAGGTGCCCGCCATGTTGGCGTGGCGCATTACGTCGCCGGAGCGGTCCACGCCGGGGCCCTTGCCGTACCAAAGGCCGAAGACACCGTCGAACCTGCCCTCGCCGCGCAGCTCGGCCTGCTGGGCGCCCCAGAGCGCCGTGGCCGCCAGATCCTCGTTCAGGCCTTCATGAAAGAGAACGTCCGCCTCGCGGAGATGCTTCTCGGCCCGCTTCATCTGAAGGTCGACAGCCCCCAGCGGCGACCCCCTGTAGCCGGTGACGTAGCCCGCGGTATTCAGCCCCGCGGCACGGTCCCTGGCCTTCTGGATCAACATGAGCCTGACCAGTGCCTGGGTGCCGTTCAGCAGAACCGGGCTCTTGTTCAGGTTGAAACGGTCTTCGAGTGTAATCTCCACTTTGGTCACGCGCGCCTCCCTACGCTCATCCCTTGGGCAGTATACACTCATAATAGGTCAAAACTGCTGACCTTCATAGCGTTTTTTCGCTGTTTCTTCAGCGTCACGAAAGGATTGGTTCCCATTTAAGATTTGTGTCTTATATGAGGGCCCGCGAGCAGCGATGGGCAAAGGCATGGACTGGGACAAGCTAAGAATATTTCACGCGGTGGCGGACGCCGGCAGCCTTACACATGCGGGGGATGCTCTACATCTGTCCCAATCCGCCGTCTCGCGGCAGATCCGGTCGCTGGAAGAATCACTCAACACGACCCTGTTCCACCGGCATGCGCGCGGCCTGATTCTCACCGAACAGGGCGAACTTCTTTTCGACGCGACCGCGGCCATGGTCAAGCGTATCGACGCGGCCACAGCACGCATCCGTGACAGCGAGGAAGAGGTCTTCGGCGAACTCAAGGTCACCACGACCCATGGGTTCGGCGTTCTGTGGCTCGCCCCCAGGTTGACGAAGCTCTACGAGAAGTTTCCCGATCTCAAGATCGACCTGATGCTCGAGGAGCGAGTGCTCGACCTTCCGATGCGCGAGGCCGACATCGCCATCCGCATGAAAGAGCCGAGCCAGGCCGACCTCATCCGCAAGCGGCTGATGTCGATCCGGATGCGGATGTACGCCTCTCCCGACTACCTCGCGGAACACGGCACCCCGGGCGCGCTCGAAGAGCTCGAGAACCATCGCCTGATCTGCCAGAACCCGGCCTCGGCGCAGGTCGCGGCAGGCAAGCTGCTGGTGCAGGAGCTGCTGACCTACGGGCCGCAGACGGCGCTTACGGTGAACAACTATTTCGGCGTGCTGCAGGCGGTGGTCGCGAACCTCGGGATCGGCGTGCTCCCCGACTACATCATCGAGGATTTCCCCTCGGTGATCCGGGTCCTGCCCGAGGTCGAGAGCAACGAGGTTCCGGTGTTCCTCGCCTACCCCGAAGAGCTGCGCCATTCCAAGCGCGTGGCGGCGTTCCGCGACTTCGTTCAGGACGAAATCTTCGCCCACCGGAGACAACTCAGGGCGATGGGCGCAGACTGATTTCCCGCTTAAAGTGTGAGCCATGCGCCACACACATGGCGGAAATGCTGCGCCTGCGACGTCTTAAACCTTGATCGACTCAGAACTGATAACATATTCGGCAGATGAAGCTTGAAGCGCCCTAGCGCGCATCATCTTCATACCTCCCTGTTGGACTACGGCCGAGCTTTGTGCTCGGCCTTTTTTTTGGCGCCGCCTCTCCGGATTCGTGGGTATGGTGGCGCAAACAGGAGGACACCATGACCAGCCACGCCGGGACCCCGCCCAACGCCGCTCAGGAAACGTTCTGGAGCACCGGACCCGGCCAGCACTGGGTCCGGCTGCACCGCGAGCTCGACACGCTGCATGAGAACCTCAGCCGCCTCGTGCTCGACGCGGCCCGGCCCCGGCCGGGCGAGCGGGTTATCGACATCGGCTGCGGCGCGGGGGCGCTGGCGATCGCCGCCGGGCAGCATGTCGGAACCAAGGGCTACGTGCTCGGGCTCGACATCTCGGCGCCGCTGATCGGGGTCGGCCGCGACAAGGCCGCGGCACTCGACATCTGCGCGCCGGACTTCCTCGTGGCCGATGCCCAGACATGGGCCCACGACGGCGCCCCCTTCGATCTCTGCGTGTCGCGGAACGGGTTGATGTTCTTCGCAGATCCGGTGGCGGGCTTCCGCAATATCCTGTCGCATCTGCGGCCCGGCGGACGGCTGGTCTTCGCCGCCTGGGCCGAGGCGGCGCACAACCCGTGGTTTTCCCTCGCCATGCGCTTCGCGACCGAGCGGCTGGGCCCCGCCGACCCCGGCGATCCGCACGGCCCCGGCCCCACCGCCTTTGCCGACACCGCACACGTGCTGGCGCTGCTCGAGGCCGCAGGCGCCCCCGGCGCCACGGCCGAGGTCCGCGACACCACGCTCGAGGTGCCCGAAGGCTTCGAGGCCGCCGCCGAGCTCACCCAGTTCGTGGGCCCGATTTCGCGCCACCTGCGCGACAAGGACGGCACCGAGGCGGACCGCGCCGCGATCCATGCGCAGGTCAAGGAGGCGTTCCGCGATTTCGACGACGGCAATGGTTGCCATATCCCCGCACGCATCAACCTTTTCACCGCAACGCGCCCCTGAGACTTCGCGCCCCCTTCCCCCGGAGGCGACCTTGCACTAAAGAGTGCGCAAGTCTGCCATAGGGGAAAGTTCATGCAGGAACCGGCCATCACCGAAGAGCTGATCGCGGCACACGGCATCAAGCCCGACGAATACGCACGGATCCTGCAGATCCTGAACCGCGAGCCCACCTTTACCGAACTGGGCATCTTCTCGGCCATGTGGAACGAGCACTGTTCCTACAAGTCATCCAAGATCCACCTCAAGGGCCTGCCCACCAAGGGCCCGCAGGTCATCTGCGGCCCGGGGGAGAACGCGGGCGTGGTGGACATCGGCGACGGCCAGGCGGTGGTCTTCAAGATGGAGAGCCACAATCACCCCTCCTACATCGAGCCCTACCAGGGTGCGGCGACCGGCGTCGGCGGCATC
>NZ_JAATOS010000311.1:0-616 GCF_011806505.1 Salipiger sp. HF18
AGAGCGACAGCCGCGCGTCCGAGACGCTGCCGAGGATGCCGGTCGCATGGCGCAGGAACTGGTGGCCTTTCTGGGTGATGTCGAGCCCGCGCGGGTGGCGCTCGAAGAGCTGCACGCCGAGATCGGCCTCGAGCTCGCGGATCGCCTCGGTCACCGCCGATTGCGAGATCGCCAGCGCCTGCGCGGCCCCCGAGACCGTGCCGCTTTCGGCGACGGCGAGGAAATACCGCAGCTGTCTGAGTGTGAATGCCATGCGCTCCGCCCCTGCCTGTGCGCGTCCCCAGGTGCGTGTCCGTAGGAGCGCCCCCGGGCGGCAGCAGACCGCCCGATGCCGGCAGATGCAAGCCCGCCGCGTCACGGCGGGCCAACCGGGGTCAGTTCTGGGCGATGCGCTTGGCGCCCGCCTCCATGGCGGCGCGCAGGCGTTTCTCGAGCGTTTTCTGCTTGGACGGAGTGTAGAACTTCAGCCCGAACATGTCCTTCACATAGAAGATATCGACCACCTGCTCGCCATAGGTCGCGATGACCGCGCTGGCGATGTAGACGTTGGTCTCCGCCAGCGTCCGGGTGAGGTCGTAGAGCAGCCCCGGCCGGTCGCGGGTGTCCACCTCGATGA